>JAYTIS010000351.1:0-2006 GCA_043731725.1 Novosphingobium sp. | reverse complement strand
ATCCTGCGCGACAAGAGCTTCGCCAAGATGACCATGGAAGACTGGAAGCTGGTCATCGACGTCCACCTCAACGGCAGCGCCACCTGCACCAAGGCGGTGTGGGACCTGATGCGCGAGCAGAACTACGGCCGCATCCTGATGACCGCGAGTTCGACCGGGCTTTATGGCAACTTCGGCCAGGCCAACTACGGCGCGGCCAAGCTAGGCCTCGCCGGCCTGACCAAGACGCTTCATCTCGAAGGCGCGAAGTACAACATCCGCTGCAACACGCTGGCTCCGGTCGCCGGAACGCGGATGACCGAGGACCTGGGCATGCCCGAGGCTTTGTTCAATGCACTCAAGCCCGAGAACGTCGCGCCGATGGCCTTGTACCTGGTCAGCGAAGACGCACCGACCAACATGATCTGCGGCGCTGGCGCTGGCGCGTACCATGCCGCCTACGTCACGCTGACCCCGGGCATTGCCCTCCCGGCGGACGAACGCACCCCCGAAGGCATCGCCGCCAACTGGGAAGCAATCATCGACCGCACCGGCGAAGTGGTGCCGCAATCGGGCAGCGAACAGTCAGGCGCGGTGATGGCCGCGCTCGCCAAGATTGGCGGGCTGGGCTGAGCATCAGGCGGGCCAATCGCTACGCTGTATTGACACAGTAACACAGTTAGGGCATCTTCTCTCGATTATAACAGGGAGAAGATACCTATGTATTCCGAAGCAGACCTGCAATCGGCCGTTAGCGCCGGTGCATTGAGCCATGAGGCGGCGGAGGCATTTCGCGCTCACGCCGCGGGCATGCGCAGCGCGCCAGTCGCCGATGAAGAGCTTTTCCGGCTGATTACCGGATTCAACGATATTTTCGTGACCATCGCAGCGGTTCTACTGCTGGTCGCCTGCGCTGGCATCGGCGAGGCGATTGCGCCGGGCGTTGCCGGGGTGCTGGTCGCTGCGGCGGCATGGGGGCTGGCTGAATTCTTCACCGCCAAGCGCCGCATGGCGCTGCCTTCGATCGTGCTGCTGCTTGCCTTCGTTGGCGGGGTCGCGGCGGTGCCGATCAACTACCTGGCCGAAACCAATGCCGATCTTGGCGAACAGGCGGGAGTGCTGATCGCGGCCGGGATCGGCGCGCTTGCAGCAGGCGCTGCCTGGCTGCACTGGCGGCGCTTCATGGTGCCGATCACGGTAGCCGCAGGTGCCACAGCGGTAGCCGCGACGGTCATTGCGCTGGTCCTGTCGGTAGCGATGGGCGGGCGGATGGATCACGACCCCCAACCGATCCTGTTGCCGCTGATTTTCGTCTGCGGACTTGGCGTCTTTGCCTTTGCGATGCGCTGGGACATGTCCGACCGGGCGCGTGAGACCCGCCGCAGCGATGTCGCTTTCTGGCTCCACCTGCTCGCCGCGCCGATGATCGCGCACCCGCTGTTCCACTGGCTGGGGGTGACCGGGGGCGAGAATATCGGCGCTGCTGCGGCCATCGGTGTGCTGGGTATCTATGTGCTGATGGGCGTGGTCGCACTGGCGGTCGATCGCCGCGCGCTGCTGGTCTCGGCGCTGGCCTATGTGCTGATCGCGATGACCTGGTTGTTCGACCGGTTCGGCATGGTTGAACTCAACGTCGCGGTGACCGGACTGGTCATCGGTTCGGCGCTGCTCGCGCTCTCGGCCTTCTGGACCCCGATCCGTTCGGCACTGGTCCAGCGCCTGCCCGGCGAACTTCGCGGGATGCTTCCGCAGGGCGCAGTCTTCGCTGCCTGATAAAGATACGCTTCGGGCAAGCCTGAATTGGGCTTGCCCGAAGCCGCTGGGCGGTTAGACCTGTTCCCCAAGGGGGACGGGGGATGTCAAGCAGGCAAGCCGAAGTACAGTCAGGGCCACTCAGCGCATTTGCGTTGATCGGATATATATTCCTCGGCTTGTTCATTTTCGTTGCCTCAGTGCTGACGCTATTTTCGCTGCTGCTGGTGATCCGGTGGGGCTCGACTAGTTATTACACTGTCAGCACAGATTTC
>JAYTIS010000350.1:0-9498 GCA_043731725.1 Novosphingobium sp. | reverse complement strand
CTGTGCGACGAGCGCGATGGTCAGCCGATCGCGCTGATCGGCATTCGCGCGCATGATGGCCGGTTACTCGGCCCGATGGACCTGCAATGGCGCGACATTGCCGATGTCGGCAAAGCCCATGTTGAGGATGGAGAGCAAGAGGTCAGACCGCAGTTGAGTGCGTTGCGGTAAGGCGTAGTCATAAACCTCGGCTATAATCTGACACTCAATTCCGCGCAGGCTGAGAGGGACTTGGTATTAAACAAGCGACGATGAGCCGGTGCGGGTCGAAATCCTTCTAGGCCCTCGGCGCCACACGCCGATAGCTCAGTGCCTCGGCCACGTGAATGCGCCCCACTCCCTCGACCCCAGCCAAATCCGCAATCGTCCGCGCCACGCGCAGCATGCGGGTATAGCCGCGCGCGGATAGCCGCATGGCTTCGGCGGCTTGCATCAGCAGCTTGCGCCCGGCTTCGTCCGGGGTGGCGTGGACTTCGAGCAAGTCCCCATCCAGCTCGGCATTACTGCGCTTTTTGGTCCCGACCAGCCGCGCAATCTGCACTGCGCGCGCCGCGGCGACCCGCGCGGCGACTTCGGCGCTACCCTCCGCGGGCGGCGGCAAGCCTAGGTCGGCTGCGCTGACGGGATCGACTTCGACATGCAGATCGATCCGGTCGAGCAGTGGACCCGAAACCTTGCCCTGATAGTCCGCCGCGCAGCGCGGTGCGCGGCTGCAGGCCAGCGCCGGATCGCCCAGGTGCCCGCAGCGGCACGGGTTCATTGCCGCGATTAGCTGGACGCGCGCCGGGAAGGTGACGTGGGCATTGGCGCGCGCGACATCAACCACGCCGGTTTCGAGCGGTTGGCGCAGCGAATCGAGCACCGCGCGCTGAAATTCAGGGAGCTCGTCAAGGAACAGCACCCCCAGATGCGCCAGGCTGACCTCGCCCGGGCGCACCCGCAGCCCGCCGCCGGTCAACGCAGCCATCGAGGCTGAGTGGTGCGGGGTGCGGAAGGGGCGGACCTGGCTGATCCGGCCGTCTTCGAGCGTACCCGCGACCGATGACACCATCGATGTCTCGAGCGCCTCCGGCATTATGTAGCAAACGCACCAAGGCGTAGATGGTTATGCCTCTGCGCGATTGCGGTCGTCATCGTTTGCGGTGCATCGAGCGCCGCTGTGTCAATCGGCTTGAATGGTGATCGGTCCGACAATAGTGATGTCATCCAACCACCATTCAGGGGCTGCGGTATCAATCACCATTGGTTGATCTCGATCCATCCACGTCAAATGAGCCATGAAGCGGGTTTGTCGAATGCCAGGAGCGTGTGCAGTTCGGTAGCTTACACAACCCAGAACAGCCAAACTTATCCAACTACTGCCCGTCGCCTCACGGTTGGATACCAATTCAGTCTCTGGAACAAAGAGTTGATGGCCCATGGAGTCTTGTTGATCCGGAAAGATGGCGACACCGCCGCTTTGCGAACCATCCAAACGATTTCGCCAGTCATCGCAAAAGCTCTCGAAAGGGGCGGGGACAGCGGAGTTACGTCTAAAAAGATGCAATTACGCGTCCAGACGAACGTCGCTCGCTGGGCTGGCACCGTGATTCTTCATACCGGCTCTGATCGCGAATCCGTAACCAAAGCCATTTCCTTGGGTTTCGTAAGGCCTCCCGGGGGTTTGGAGTTCAAGCGTTACGGAAACCCAAGCCCTAACACTGGTACCAGCAATTTCGTTCGCCGCGCGGGTCTCGCGGAAGGTGGTCCAGACCAACCAAACTCCGATTACGCTAAGGCACATGCCAATAACGGCGGCGGCAGCCATGATGTAGGCCCAAAGGGCGGACTGCCGCTGGGCTACAAGATCGGCTTGATTATACTCGTACTCGGCCTTTGCATCTTCGGCTTCTTGAAGGCATTTGACGCGTTCGAGATGGGAGACGCCGACACAGGCCTCGGCTACCTTGTAGCTAGTGTAGCGGGCATAATTGTCGGTCTTAGCAGCGGACTGCCGTTCATACTTGGCGGACTCTAACAGCCCATAAGCAATCCATCCGCCGCATAGCAAAACCGCAAAGAGCAGACCTAAGGTTAGTCTAACCTTAGGTTGTTTGAACCAATCGCCTCTAGGCATTGGATGAAGAACACTGCTGTGAATTTACCACGGCTCAGCTTGTTCCTGATATTCGGCTCAGAGTCCACAACGCCGATCTCTTTGAGCTTATCGACTAGCTGGCCGTAGGACACATTGCGGCGCTTCAGCTCGCCCTTGAGCAGCCCCTTGACCTTAGCTTCCCATACCGTGTCTGACACAGGTGTATCTCCAATGATGATATAATCATCATATACGATACTTTTGCCATTGACAAGAGTGCATCATTGCCACTATATACAGTGCATAAGCACTGGAAACAATGACAATGCAACACTTTCTCCTCTCTTCCGCCGCCCGCTCGCTGAGCCTCAAGAAGGTTTTTCAGATGGGCGAGGACGTTGCCTATCAGACCTTCTGCCAGTTGCGCTGGCACGGAACGGAAGGCGAGGCCGTGTGCCCGCGTTGCGGCTGCACCGAGAGCTACAGCATTGTAACCCGCCGCAAGTTCAAGTGCGCGGGCTGCTATCACCAGTTCAGCGTCACCAGCGGGACGATCTTTGCCTCGCGCAAACTGTCGTTCACCGACCTGCTCGCCGCGATTGTGATTTTCGTGAACGGGGCCAAGGGCGTTTCCGCCCTGCAAGTCAGCCGCGATCTCGACGTTCAATACAAGACCGCCTTCGTGCTTTCGCACAAGCTGCGCGAAGCTATGGCCGCAGAGGATATCGGGCAAATCTTGCAGGGCGAAGTCGAGTTGGACGGTGCATATTTTGGCGGTCACATTCGCCCGGCCAATCGCAAGACCGAACGCCGAGACCGCCGCCTTGCGATTTATCAGACCGGCAAGCGCCAAGTCGTCGTTGTTGGACGCGAGCGGGCGGGCGAAAGCATCACCGTTGTTGCCAAGAGCGAAGCCCTTGGCGGCGAAGTGGTCGCCTCGCGCATTCACCACATGGCGACCGTCCACGCCGACGAAGCCAGCCACTGGGATATGCTGCACAGCAAGTTCGACACCTACCGCATCAATCACCAGCGCAGCTATTCGGACGGCCTCGCTTGCACTAATCAGGCCGAAAGCTTTTTCTCGCGCCTTCGCCGGATGGAAGTCGGGACGCATCACCACATCGCAGGGCCGTATCTGGCCAGCTACGCCGCAGAGGCATCATGGCGCGAAGACAACCGCCGAGTTTGCAATGGCAATCAGACTGCAATGGTCGGTGTGTCGGCACTGGCAGTCGGTGTGTCGCGTCAGTGGAAGGGCTATTGGCAGCGCACCGCGTAGATCGGCTGTGGAACAAAAAGGGGGAACGCCCTTGACTCAATGACCTATGCGAATCGATAAGGGCGTCGGTCGCGCTACCGCTTTGTCCGACCCCTTGACCCTTGTGCCCTGAATTGGGCCGGAGGGCGCAAGGCCCTTCGGGGGGCTGGCACCATGTCAGCACTTGGACAAAGGAGGGGCTTATGTTGCCACGTGTATTCGTGTGCGCATATCGCCGCTGGCGCTTTGGCCGTTGGGAGAGTGTGGTAGCTCACACTCGCTCATGGCCGCACCAGTATTCGTTCAACTTTTAACCGATGAATGACTCAGGTAGCGCGGCCACTTTTGCGGCTCGCAAACGAATCTAAGCACACCCGATTCAAGGATGCAAGATATAACGATAGCTTTATATCCTTAACGCACAACTTCCCACTGTAACCACAGCCCCGTCTCTTCTAGCGAACGCACAAGCCCTTGCCCGCGTTTGTCACGCAGCACCCCGGCAACGCGGCGCGTCATCACATTCAGGATGCCCGCATCGCTATCCAGCCCTCGCTGGGCAACCACCATTGAAGCGATCTCCCGCGCCGTAAGCGGACCCTTGGCAACTCGCAGGATCGAAAGCACAACGCGGCTCATTTCGCCGCGTTTGCTCCATGACTTTGGCGGCACGAATATCTTGGGCAGGATGCTCTCTGCCACGAAGTCCGGCGCGAACATGCGCAAGGTCGCGTCCAGATGCTCAAGGTCTTCCGATAGCTTTTGCAGCCGCGCATGGCATAGCGCGATCTCGCCCGTCATATCCGCCCGCTTGCGCTTGAGCGCGTCCAGTGCATAGTCCGTCATATGGGGACATTACGCATCTTAGGCGATTACATCTATCTTTACGTTGGTGCGTTTGCTACATAATGCCGAGCGCCTCGGCCGGAGTCAGCCGGGGCAGGATTCCGGGCAGGCAGCTCGCCAGCAAGCTCTTGCCTGCGCCGGGCGGTCCGATCATCAACAGGTTGTGGCCCCCGGCGGCTGCAATTTCCAGCGCGCGCTTGGCAGTTTCTTGGCCTTTGACCTGCTTGAGATCGGGGCCGAACCCGGGTTCCTCGGCAATGCCGAGCACCGGCACGGGCAATTGCTGCACGCCCTTGAGGTGATTGAGCAAGCTGACCAGATTGGGCGCGGCAAGGATTGGGATACCGCTCGCCCAGCGCGCTTCGCTGCCTTGCGCGGCGGGGCAGATCAGCCCCTTGTCCTGCCCGCTGGCATGCAAGGCGGCGAGCAGCACACCCGGCGTGGCGATGATCCGCCCATCGAGCGACAATTCACCCACGGCAATAAAATCGCCGAGCTGCTCGGCATCGGTCACCCCCATTGCGGCGAGCAGGGCAAGCGCGATCGGCAGATCGTAGTGCGAGCCTTCCTTGGGCAGATCGGCCGGCGACAAATTGATCGTGATTCGCTTGGGCGGGAGCGACAACCCCATCGCGGCCAATGCCGCATGAACCCGTTCGCGGCTTTCGCCAACCGCCTTGTCCGGCAGCCCGACCAGATTGAAGCGCGGCAGACCCGGCGCAATCTGGCATTGCACTTCGACCCCGCGCGCCTCCAGACCCAAATAAGCCACAGTCTGAACCAGCGCGACCAAGTAAAAACCCCCAAGTAAAGCTACGAATACTTGGGTGATGCAGCAGTCGTTGGGTGCTGTCGAGCGTTTAGCACCGGAATGGTTGCGGCTGCCAGAAAGGTCATCTTAACCTTGGCCCTTGGCAAGCTGGTAAGCGGCGTAGGCCGATTAGGTTGGCATGTGCCGACTGCTCGCCCTGCTCCTACCGATTCTTGCCCTGACGGCGGCTCCAGTCGTAGCGCAAGTGGTGACGGTCAGCGAGACTGTCGAAGTTACTCAATATATCAGCGAGGGCGGCTCCCAACGGTTCGTTGCCACAGCGCCCACCGACCTCCCACGCGGCATTGCCAGCTATGGCCCGTTCCGCGTGCTTGATTCGGGCCGCGCCGCGCTGGTCGATGCCACCAACGAAGCCAGCCCGGCGCAGTTCGAGGCGATGTTGCGCGCTTATCCCGGGATCGCGCTGATCGAGATGATCGAGTGTCCCGGAACCGAAGACGACGGTGCGAATCTGCGGCTCGGTCGGATGATCCATACCCGCGGGATCAGCACGCATGTCCCGGCGGGCGGCTCGGTCCGCTCGGGCGGGGTCGAACTGTTCCTGGCAGGAAAGAGCCGGATTGCCGATCCCGGAGCAGAATTTGCGGTGCATAGTTGGGCCGATGAAGACGGGCGCGAAGCCAAAGACTATCCGGCCAACGCGCCCGAGAACCGCGCCTATATCACCTATTACGAGGAAATGGGCATGCCTGAACCGCAAGCGCGCGCGTTCTATGCCATGACCAATTCGGTTCCCAATGCGCAGGCCAAATGGCTGGGGTCCGCCGATATCGGGCAATGGGTGCATCTGGATTAGGCCACTTGCGCTTGACTCGCCCGGCGGCCTCCAGTAACGGCCCGCCTCTGTAATCGGGCCTCCGCAAGGACAGGTCCGCAGTCCAAAGTATTCCTGAGGTTTTGAAATGAAGCGCACCTTCCAGCCCAGCAATCTTGTTCGCGCACGCCGCCACGGCTTTCGCACCCGCTCGGCTACGGTTGGCGGCCGCAAGGTGTTGCGCGCGCGTCGTGCCCGCGGCCGCAACAAGCTGAGCGCCTGAGCGATCACCCAACCATGTCCGTCTTAACCCGGCGGGCTGATTTTCTAGCGGCAAACCGGGGCCTGCGCGTGGCGCGTCCCGGTTTTGTGCTGTTAGTAAACCCCAATCCGCACGATCAGGTGCGCTTCGGCATCACCGTCACTAAGAAAATCGGCAATGCGGTGGTCCGCAACCGGATGAAGCGCCGCTTTCGCGCATTGCTGCGCGAGCTGCTCCCGGCGCAGGGGCTGGCCGCGCACGATCACGTGCTGATCGGCCGTGACGGCGGGGTAGAGCGCGATTTTGCCCGGCTGCGCGATGAACTGGGCGCGGCGCTGGCGCGCGCCGCCGCTGGCCGAGGCGATCCCCCGCGCAAACGCAAGTGAAGCAATTGCTGATCCTGATCGCTCGCGTTTGGCAATTGGGTCCATCGCGAATCCTGCCACCAACCTGCCGCTACGCCCCCTCGTGCTCGCAATATGCGATTGAAGCACTTGACAAATACGGCGCGATTAAGGGTGGCTGGCTGGCGGCGAAGCGTATACTGCGCTGCCAGCCGTGGGGTGGGCACGGCCATGACCCGGTGCCTTGATAAGCGCCGCCGCCTTCCCATCTGACACAAAGAATTGAACCAGGGGCCCCAAGTGGACACGCAGAATTTACGCAACATGGTCCTCGCCGGGGTCCTGACCGTGGTCATCCTGTTCGGGTGGGATGCGGTTATGAAGCATTACTACCCCAATATGAACAAGCCCCCGGAAGCCGCGGCTAGCACAGCTGCCGCCGGAACCAATGGAGTACCGGTGCCGCAAACGTCCGCGTCTGCCAAGCCGACCCGTGAAGGCGGGTTGACAGAAGCCGCCGATCAAGCGCTGGAGGCCAAAGACCTTGCCACCGCGCTCAATCCGGCCATGCGCGTGCCGATTGCCGCGCCTGGTCTGTCGGGCTCGATCAATCTGGTCGGCGGCGTGGTCGATGACCTTTCGACCAACCGCCATACCGCCGCGGTCGAAAAGAACGCCGGGCCACAGCGTGTGTTCTCGCCCGCAGGAACGCCTGCCCAGCAGTATGCCCAGTTCGGCTGGGTTAGCGCGACCGGCCAGCCTGATCCCACGCTGCCCAGCGGATCGACACAGTGGACAGCACCTGCCGGGGCCAAACTCACCCCGCAAAGTCCGGTTACGCTGACCTGGGCCAATAGCGCGGGCCAGACCTTTAGCCTGACTTATGCGATCGATGCCGACTACCTCGTCACCGTCACGCAAGCAGTCAGCAACAGCGGCACCGCGCCGATCGTGACCAAGCCTTATGCCTTCATCACTCGTACCGACAAGACTGCCAGCGCCAATGCCTGGAACCTCCATTCGGGTCCGTTCGGCACTTTCGATGACAAGGTTGCGTTCGGCCCCAATTACAAGGACGTGGCCGAGGCGACGCAGGTAAGCAATCCGGGCAAGACCGATTGGATCGGGTTCACTGATATCTACTGGATGAGCGCGCTGGTGCCTGACAAGAGCGGCGCGACTAGCGATTTCCGTTCTGCCGGCGGCGGCGTGTACCGCGCCGACCTAATCTATCCGCAGGTCACCGTCGCGGCGGGCCAGCAACAGGCACTTACCACCAAGCTGTTCGCCGGAGCCAAGGAAAGCTCGGTGCTCGACCGCTATGAAGCGGCTGGTATCCCCATGTTCGGACTGGCGATTGATTGGGGCTGGTTCCGCTGGTTCGAAAAGCCGATCTTCGGGCTGCTCAAATTCTTGTTCGGGCTCACGCATAACTTCGGTGTGGCGATCATCCTACTCACCCTGATCGTGCGCGGGCTGATGTTCCCGGTGGCGCAGCGCCAGTTCAAATCGATGGCTGCGATGAAAGCGATCCAGCCCAAGATGAAGGCGATCCAGGATCGCTACAAGGATGACAAACCAAAGCAGCAACAAGAAGTAATGGCGCTGTACAAGCAGGAAGGGGTCAATCCGCTCGCCGGCTGCCTGCCGATCTTCCTGCAAATCCCAGTATTTTTTGCGCTGTACAAGGTGCTGACCCTCGCGGTTGAGATGCGGCACAAACCGTTTGCGCTGTGGATCAAGGATCTGTCTGCACCCGATCCACTGCACATCCTCAACCTGTTCGGAATGCTGCCGTTCAACCCGCCCGCGTTCCTCGCGATCGGGGTGCTGGCGCTGCTGCTGGGGATTTCTATGTACTTCCAGTTTAAGCTCAACCCGGCGCAGATGGACCCTGCGCAGCAGCAGGTGTTCGCGTTCATGCCATGGATCATGATGTTCGTGATGGCGCCGTTCGCGGCGGGACTGCTGATTTACTGGATCACCTCAAACTTCCTGACGATTGCGCAGCAGGCCTTTCTTTATTCGAAGCACCCGCAATTAAAGGCGCAGACTGACAAAGCGGACGAAGATGCCAAGCGGGCCAAGGCGCGCGGTGCCTGACCGGTCGCCCGATCAGGAAGAGGCCGATCTGACTGAGGCCGCGCGGCGGTTGTTCGCGGGGCCGGTGATATTCCTCAAATCCGCACCGTCGCTGCTGTTCCTGCCCGATCCGACGGTGCCCGAACTGGCCTTTGCCGGACGCTCTAACGTGGGCAAAAGCTCGCTGCTCAACGCGCTGACCGGGCGCAAGTCGATTGCCCGGGCATCGGTGACCCCGGGCCGGACGCAAGAGTTGAACTTCTTCGAGGTCGGTGAACCAACCGTGCTGCGGCTGGTCGACATGCCGGGCTACGGCTATGCCAAGGCTCCGAAGTCCATCGTAAAGCAGTGGCAGCAGGTGGTGCGCGATTACCTGCGCGGGCGCGCGGTGCTGAAGCGCACACTGGTGCTGATCGATGCGCGCCACGGCCCCAAAGACGTTGACCGCGAAATGATGAAGATGCTCGACGAAGCCGCGGTTGGCTACCGGCTGGTGATCACCAAAGCCGACAAGATCAAGGCCAGCGAGCTTGAAGCTGCGCTGCTCGCGACGCAGACCGAAGCGCGCAAGCATTCAGCCGCGTTCCCGGTGATCCATGTGACCTCGGCCGAAAAGGGCATGGGCATCGCCGAATTGCGCGCTGCGGTGCTGAGCGACGCCGCGATCTGATCCAGATTTTTCGAAGGATAACGCCGACTAGGGTGCGAGCCGTGGTGCGCTGATTGTGCCGTCCGTTTGTGCTGGGCGCGAAAACATTAGCGGGCCCAGCTCGGCCCCGCTCAGCCGGACATGCATGATCCGCGCCAGCGTCGGCGCGATTGACCGCATATCGATCTCACCCAGCGACCGGCGCGCGGGAATTCCGGGACCCATAATCAGGAAAGTGGAGCGCATTGCCGGGCTTGCCGGGAACCAGCCGTGCGTGCCCTTGATGGCTGCCGGGCCGGTCAGCCCCCGGGCCTGATCGGCAAATCTGCCCGCCTCGGTTCCGGGCGCAAAATCAACAAAGAAGCTGGCGGCGGGGTTGCCGTGCATGGCG
>JAYTIS010000349.1:0-3544 GCA_043731725.1 Novosphingobium sp. | reverse complement strand
AATTTCATCCGACCCGAAGTCTGCCGCAGGTGCGAGCCGATCCGATCGACCTGAACAAATGCATCCTCGAACAGATGACCAAGTGTCGTCGCGTGGAGGCGGGTTACATGATACCCTTCTAAGAAGGTATCCATTACAAGTTTCCAATTTGCCGCAACCTTGTGACGTCGATGCGCAAACAAATGCATCGAGCGGACGTCCATCGCGTCAAGTTCGGCAACCAGTTCAGGCAGAATGTGATCGAACCCCCCGGCAGCGTCGCCATCTAACCGCGCCCAGATAATCCCGCCGCGCTCTTCGATCGGCAAGGGCACCAACCCCAACTCCGCCTTATTGATTTCGCTGAAGGTTTCCTGTCGCGGCACACCAATCAGGCGACCCGAAAGATCGTAGCTCCACGCGTGATAAGGACAAACGAGCAATCTGCCCTTTTCGGGATCTTGCGCTCCTGTCAAGCGGGAGCCGCGATGCCGGCAGCTGTTGAAAAACGCCCGCGCCACTCCTTCCTTATCGCGGGTAAGTAGGATCGGCACACCGTACCCGTCACGGCAGACATGCTCACCCTTGGCGAGCATGGCCGACGGCGCGAGCGGGACCGGGAGACCTCGGAACAAGCTCTCCTGTTCAGCAGTATAACGGGCGGGGTCGATATAATCAGAAGCTGGCAATGCTGTCAGCGCCGGTTGCCAATCAGATTCCTTGTTGGCGGGCAGCGAACGTGCTGCAACCATTTGGCTTGGCGTAGGCGCGCCACACAGGCGCTTAATTATTTCAGTCTTCATCGGCGCTATCCTTGTAGAAATCGGTATCAATCTGAGGAGGGCTCAGCCAATTTCTGGCGGCGGAGCACAATCGGTTAGGTTGTTGCCGGGATCGAGGAAGTCGGCCATTCGATCGGCAAGCGATTGAGCGCCATGACCAGCCCCGCGCGGAATTCTGGTTTGAAACCTGCCGCAACATGCATGCGCGGCACGCGTTTCAGCCATTCCTGCGTGAATACCTTCATTTCAGCACGCGCCAGATAGTGCCCGACGCAAACATGCGGTCCGATTGAAAAGGTCAGATGGCGACGGTCGGTCCGGTCAATATCGAAGTGCATCGGATCGGCTATTCGCCGCTCATCCATGCCAGCCAGAGGCAGCGAGCAGGCTACCATATCGCCTTCCTTGAACTGCGCACCAGCAAGTTCCACGTCTTTCTTCACGATCCGGGTACCATTGACGATTCCATAACAACGCAGCGCTTCTTCGACGAAGTCCGGAATTCGGTCCGGCTCATCAATCAATCGCTGTTGCATGGCCGGGTCATTCGCTAGATGGTAATGCGCGAAACTCATCATGTTTGCGACGGTATCAAGGCCAGCGATAAACAGGAGGAAGCAAATCGATTTGAGTTCTTCGAGGGTCAGTGAACGTCCGCGTACTTGCTCATCAAGCAGGCGGCTGATCAGGTCGTCGCGCCGCTCGGCTGAGCGCGTCTGAATCAGCGCTTCCATCTCTCCGAACATCCAGG
Organism: Novosphingobium sp.; assembly: GCA_043731725.1. Classification (GTDB taxonomy): domain Bacteria; phylum Pseudomonadota; class Alphaproteobacteria; order Sphingomonadales; family Sphingomonadaceae; genus Novosphingobium. The sequence continues at coordinate 2,032 of JAYTIS010000349.1, read as the reverse complement.
CCTGAAGCTCAACCCGCCGTTCGTTGGTGATATCGCTGAAGAATTCGACCACGACCTTCCGGAAATCGTCGAACCGATCCATCGGCAAACCCATCATCTCCATGAAAATGGACACTGGGTAGGCTGCGCCCAAGGAATCCACGAAGTCGCAGGCACCGGCATCGATCACCTTGTCAATCAGCGTGTTGGCCCAGGTTCGCAAGGTAACGTCCATGCTGTTGACCACCGACGGCGAGAAATAGCGGACCAACACTGCCCGGTATTGGGTGTGGTCAGGCGGATCGAGGTTGAGCGGGATCATTACATACGGTGTATCGGTTTTGGGAATGTTCATCTGCGCATTTGAGAAATGAACCGAGTCACGCATGATCTGCGAGATAAGATCGTATCGTGTAACCACCCAGTGCCCGCCGTTGTGCGGTGTCCAAAAAATGTCGGGCGCGACCGAATGAAGCGATTTGAACCCGCCATGCAAATCGTTTTTCAGCCGCGCATCCTGATAGATGTCGAAATCAAACTCCGGCCTGACTAATCCGCCGACTTCAATGTCTACGTCCATTGAGCCTCTCCCGTGGTTATGTCTCAACTTATGAGCATCCTTAAACCTAAACGCAATAGGTAATTTGGTAACAGCGGATTCTGTCCGAATTTGCGCATTGCGTGACATACGGTGGGGTGCTCACGACATGGCGCTGCAAGCCGCGCCAATTTACCTTGGCGAGGGAAAGTTTGCATTTTCATTGAGTTCAATCGACGTTCCGTCGTGGTCGAGCATTGCCGCTATTATGTCAGCAGCACCCGGAACAGCCGTAATGGCTGGCGACTTCCCGCACGCGATATCGAAGCGCTGGTCCAGCAGTCCCTGGCCCGCTTCCTGTCCGATCCGGTCAGGATCGATAGCGAACTTGGCTCGCTCGGGCTTACCGCTACGGCCGGTGCACCGGCAGCTCAGTTGATGCCAGGGTCCGGCGACGGAGATATGCTTCGCCGAACAATGCTCGTGCTTGATGTGAAATTGTCGATAGAAACCCATACGCTCAGGATTGAACTCGGTCGCGGCCTTCTCGCCGAAGCCCTGATGGTAGGTGGACATGACGAGCTCCCCACAGATCCCATCATCCTCGTCGCACCGGTTTCACTCAAGCGTCGCGGGGTTGAGCTTCGGTTGGTCTACGCTGCGCAAGATGCAAGGCCAGCCAACCGCGACCCGCATCTCATTGCGCTCATCAGTCGCGGTTGGGCCGCGTGGAAGAAACTGACCATCGAGCTCCGATCCGCCGACCCGGTCGAGCGAAGCCATCTTGTCCGTATGGCGATGCCGCGTTTTCTGGCACCTGATATTACCCTTGCCATCATCGAGGGATGCCAGCCGATCGAAATGACCGCGCGATCGCTTCTGCGAAACGGCGAGCTTCCCTACATCTGGGAAGACCAGCGCAAAATCCTCGGCTTCGCTTGATCCGCGAAATCGCGGATCACTGCCTCAAGACCACCTCAGGACAAGAAAAGAGACTTCCGAGAACTGCGGCCAGATTTGCCTTGGCTCGGGCAACTTTGCCGACGTCTCTGTCCTGACCCTGGATCACGGGAATGCGAAATGGCAGAACTGCGCGAGTATGGTCGCCGGGAAGCATGAGAACGACAAAGGCCGTGCAAACGGCTGCGGAATGGTGCTGCTGGGGAGGATTGAACTCCCGACCTCAGCCTTACCAAGGATGCGCTCTACCACTGAGCTACAGCAGCACACCATTCCGCCTGGGCCCACGCGCACGGGGCGCGGCGGGCAGGGGCGCGCTATTGGCCGGGGGGCCTTGCTTTGTCAAGCGACTGGCTTGATAGCTGCGGCAGATTGCGAATGCCTGAAAAGCCGCCTCTTACGCCGCGCGAACAGCGCCTGGCCGCCGCGCTGCGCGAGAACCTGAAACGGCGCAAGGCACAGGCCCGCGCTGGCGAACGCGTTCAGGTGCTTCCCAAGGACGAACAGACAAGTTAGGGGCAAGCGTTGTTTGCCGCCTTACGGCGATGCAACACC
>JAYTIS010000348.1:0-12359 GCA_043731725.1 Novosphingobium sp. | reverse complement strand
GCATTGGACAGCCCGTTGTGGCCACCTGCCAGCCAGGGATCTTCGTAGACCACCGCCCCAAGCAAGTGCGGCACTTTATGGTATGCACGCTTCCACAGCGCGCGAAAGGCGCGCGCCGAGCTGATGATCGGCAGATACAGCACATTGAAGCGCTCCGCGATTTCACTGAGCTTGTACGGCATGCCCGCACCGCAAGTAACGCCCGCGATCATGCCGGTAGTTTCGGCCAGCACGCCCTCAAGGATCTGCTGTGCGCCGCCCATCTCCCACAAAACGTTGATGTTGATGGCACCTTTGCCACCCGAAATTTCAAAGGCACGCTTGACCTGCGCAACTGCGCCGTCGATCCCATAACGGATCAGCTGTTCGTGGCGTTCGTTGCGGGTCAGTGCTTCATAGACCTGCGGAACGATTTTGCCCTCTGCGTCGTAGCTATCTGCGTTCACCGCGCTGACCGTGCCGATGCCGCCCGCAGCTGCCCAGGCGCCAGAGCTCATGCCATTGGTGGCCGAGACGCCTTTGCCGCCCTCAACCAACGGCCAGACTTCGCGTCCGCCGTAAAGAATGGGCTTCAGACCCTTGAAATTTGTACCCGTATTCATTGCGTCCCAGTCTTTCCACTCGCCGTATTGCACGGCTTAATGTCTTTTGGCGTCGGGCGATCACCCGCCACCTCAAAAGCGGCGTAATAGCCATTAAGTTCCGGTTTACTGACAAATTGTACCAGACGAAAGCCCAGCGCTCCAAATTCACAGAACAGCAAGCGCGGCGGAATGCCATGCTGATCGGTCGGGCGATCCACATCGACCACCACCACTTGCCCACCGGGTTTGAGTGCCGGACGCAGATACCACAGAAACGCGTAGGGCTCGCTCACTTCGTGATACATGTGAACCATCATGATGCGATCGAAACTGGCCGCCGGCAGCTTTGCATCTTCGGGGGTCCCTGTAATAATCGAAACTCTATCGAGCCGCTCACGCTCAACGCGGCGGCCAAGGTTTTGGATTGAAGCAGGGTCGATATCTTCGGCCAGGACTCGCCCTTTGGGTCCGACCCGACTAGCCAGCCGGACGGTGTAATAGCCCTCCCCCGCACCGATATCGGCGACCCGCATGTCCGGTCCGATACCCGCCAGATCCATCACCACCTGCGCTTCGCCCAGATTGTCGCGCTGATCTTCGGCCGCAAATTCAGGGCCGCCCACAGCCGAGACTGGACGCAAAGCCCGCGGAAAATTGCGCGCCGCTTCGGGTCGCGAGGTGTCGGGGCGGTTCACCTTGCAACCACTCACTGCCGCCAGCGCTGCCAATGCAGCCACCATCAGGCTCGCCAAGGCGCGAAATTTGAACTGCCCGGTCATATCAGGTCTTAGCTTTAGCCGAGCCGCAAGGACTTGGCAAAAGTCTAGTCGACGTCCTCAACTTCGACCCGCTCACCGCTGACGCGCTGTGCCAGCGCGGCGGCCATGAATGGATCGAGCGCGCCGTCGAGCACGTCGGCCGGGGTCGGGCTGGTTACTCCAGTGCGCAGGTCTTTGACCATCTGATAGGGCTGCAACACGTACGAGCGGATCTGATGGCCCCAGCCAATATCGGATTTTCCGGCATGTTCGGCGCTGGCAGCGTCCTCACGCTTGCTCATCTCTGCCTCGTAGAGCCGCGCTTTGAGCATCCCCATCGCGATTTCGCGGTTTTTGTGCTGCGAGCGGTCGATCTGGCTAGCGACGACAATACCCGAAGGAATGTGCGTCATCCGCACCGCCGAATCTGTGGTGTTGACGTGTTGGCCCCCGGCCCCGGAGGCGCGATAGGTATCGATCCTGAGATCGGCAGGGTTAACCTCGACCGCGAAATTGTCGTCGATTACTGGGTAGACCCAGACTGACGAGAAGCTGGTGTGACGCCGCGCGGAGCTATCGTAAGGAGAGATCCGCACCAGGCGGTGCACACCGCTCTCGGTTTTGGCATAGCCATAAGCATTTTCGCCTTTGCACAAGATCGTGGCGCTTTTGATGCCCGCCTGCTCGCCCGACTGGTATTCGATCACCTCAACCTTAAAGCCGCGCTTTTCGGCCCAGCGCGAATACATCCGCAGCAACATTTCTGCCCAATCCTGGCTTTCGGTGCCGCCTGCCCCCGCGTGGATTTCGATGAACGTGTCGTTGCCATCAGCCTCGCCGCCGAGCAGCGCCTGAACTTTGTCGGCGTCGGCCTGATCGGCCAGGGCCGCTAACGTATTGAGGCCCTCTTCGACCGTGGCCTCGTCGTCCTCAGCTTCGCCCATGTCGATGTATTCGATGGCATCGGCCATTTGACTGCCGATGGTCCGGACCGTGCCGATGGCCGCCTCAAGCTGGCGGCGTTCTTTCATTACCGCCTCGGCATCTTTGGGACTGTCCCACAGCTTGGGATCTTCGACTCGCGCGTTCAGTTCGTCGAGACGGCGCAATGCGCGGTCCCAATCAAGGAACTTGCACACCAGCGCCAGCGCGGCTTCGATCCGGTCGATATGGGCCTGCCCTTCGGCACGCATGGCAAATGTCTCCAGAACTCAGCGAGCCAGCGCCCTAGCCGGATTGCCTGCGATGTAAAGACCCAGAGCGCTGGCTCAGCGGTGCCGGGCAGCTTTTAGAGCGCGCACCGCCTCAAGCGTTTTACGGACGTGATCGTTGGGGTTCATGTCTGTGAATACCAGTTTTACCAGGTGATCTTGCCCGATGACATAACTCGTCCGGCTGGTCAGCCCGGTTGCGCTGCCATCGGCTTTCTTAAGATGGACGTCATACCCCGTCATGATCGCAGGTGTGGCCACCCCGACCGGGAATTTGTCGCGACAATCCTTGCGCGAGAAGGTCTTTTGGGTGTCGATCGTATCGGCCGAGAGCCCGATCACACTCGCCCCTGCCGCTTTGAAGTCCTTAACTGCCTCGGCGAATGCGTGCGCTTCCAGCGTGCAGCCGTTGGTGAAGCTCTTGGGATAGAAATAGAGCACCACCGGGCCTTTGCGCAGCGCGGTTTTGAGGCTGAAGCTCTTTTCGACTCCCGCCAGGGCTGACGCAGTCGTAAAGTCTGGCGCAGCCGCGCCTTGCGGCAAGTCGGCGGGAGCGACCGAAGGAACCAAGATCGCCACGAGCACGGCCAACGGCGCAATCATCAGCTTGTTCATCATCATCTCCTGTGTGGCAGAGTGCCGGAATTATTGATTGGCAGCGCCGCTTGCGGTGGCAATCGTCGGTAGGGCATCGGGCTCGGTCGCATCGCCTGGAGTGCTGTCAGCCATCGGTAAGCGGCCGCGGGACTGAGCGCCGCGCTTAATCGCGTTGATCAGGGCGCTGCGTTGAGCCTCGATCACGTCGGTCCCCAAACCCTGCCGTGCTTCGCTTTCAGCCTTGAAGGTTTCCCAGATGACCGACGCCTTGGCATCGCCAGTCGGAGTCCCGGTAAAAACGCGCTTACCGCTGATCCGGTCAACCTTGACCCAGTGGATATCGCGCGGTGCGACGAATGGCCTAGTGCTCCAGCGCGGCATGGTCGCCAGCACCAATTGCTTGAAAATCGGCGCAGCGATGGTCCCGCCCTGCGCGTAACCGCCAAGCGAACGCGGCGTATCGTAACCCAGATAAACCCCGCCGACGATATCTTGATTGCCGCCGCAAAACCACACGTTGGTTGGACCGGAGGTGGTACCGGTTTTGCCGAATAACGGCAGGCCCAGATCACTGAGCGCTATCGCGGTTCCGCGCGTAACGACGCCCTCGAGCATGTGGACGACCTGATATGCCGTGCGCGCATCCAACACTTGCTTGCCGCGCGAATCGAACCGCGGCATCGGTCTTCCGTCCCACTCGGGCATTTCGCATTTGTCGCAGCGGCGATTGTCAGCACGCCAGATCACCTTGCCGTTGCGATCCTGAACATAGTCGATCACGCTCGGCGTAAACTGCAGTCCGTTGTTGCCCAGCGCAGCATAGGCATTGACCATCTGCTGCACGGTCGTTTCACCAGCACCCAACGCAAACGACAGGTACGGCGGATACTTACCGATCCCGACCCGCTGAAAAGTGTTGACCACATGATCCATGCCGGTGTCGCTGGCGATCCGGACAGTCATCAGGTTGCGCGATTGTTCCAGCCCCCAACGCATCGTGTGCGTGGCGTTCCCGCCGCCCTGACGTCCAAAGTTTTGGAAGCATTTCTGACCAAGACCAGCGCCCTGGTACACGCAAAACTGGCCATCAACCACTTCGCTCGACGGGCTCATCCCGAAGTCGAGACCGGTAGCATAAACGAACGGCTTAATGGTTGATCCTGGCTGACGCTCCGCCTGAGTCGCACGATTAAAACTGCCCAGCCCTGCATCGAAACCGCCCTGCATCGCCAGCACCCGGCCCGAGTGCGGATTTTCCAGAAGCATGCCGCCTGAAATTTCGGGCACTACCCGGATCGCCCAGGCGTTGGCGCCAACGGGCGCCACGGCGATCACGTCACCTTGCCGCAGCTCAGCCGGCGCAACGACGAGAGCACCTTTGCTGCCATCTGCAAAACCAAGCGCGGCGCGCGGGCCATCAACCGCCAGGACCAATGCCACACGCCAATCGAGGTACGAGATCGAACGATTGAGCGCCGCCAGCTGGCCTTGCCAAGCCTCGCTATCAATAACAATATGATCGATCGGCTTAACGAAGCTACGCCCGCCACCATAACGCATCAGCCCGGCACGTAGAGCATCCTGCGCCGCTTTTTGCAGCTGCGGATCGAGCGAGGTGCGCACCCACAGCCCGCCCGCATAAACACTGTTGGGGCCGGTTTCGGCATTCTCGCCGTACTTACCAATCAACAGCCGCCGCACTTCCTCAACAAAGTAGCCATTGGCGGGATCCCAGTTGTCACCGCGGCGCGGAATGATCCCCAGCGGCTGGGCCTTCGCCTGCTCGGTTTCGGCAACTGTGGCCTTGCCGTTCTTGACCATCTGGTCGAGCACCCAGTTGCGCCGTTCGATGGCTTCTGCGGTATGGTTTGAACGACCATAAATTTCGGGGCCACGTGGCAAGGCCGCTAGGAACGCGTCCTCGGCCAGCGTCAATTGGTCCACGTCCTTGCCAAAGTAAGCCTGCGCTGCAGCTTGAACGCCAAAGCTCTGCCGACCGAGCGGAATCTCATTGAGATACAATTCCAGTATCTGCGGCTTTTTGAGCACGCTTTCGATTCGCCGGGCGAGGATCATTTCCTTGAACTTGCGGCCCAGCGAATATTCATTTCCGATGAGGATATTCTTAGCGACCTGCTGGGTGATCGTTGAGCCGCCCTTGGCACGCTTGCCCGAACCAAACTTGGCTACATAATCGACCACTGCGCCCGCCAGACCGCCATAATCCACCCCGCCGTGCGACCAGAACGACTTGTCCTCGGCGGAAAGGTAGGCGTTGACCAGTCGATCTGGGAAATCGACGTAGCGCAGTTGCACGCGCCGCTCGCGCGCATAGCTATAGATAATCTCGCCATTTACGCCGCGCACCATCGTCGGCAGCGGCGGCTGGTAAGTCAGCAGCGTCTCGGCCGAAGGCAGATTGCGGATGACCGCGACATAGAGCACCAAATTGACTGCCAGAAAGACCGCGAGTAGATAGTTGGCGATGCGGAATCTCCGGTTCTGCGCCCACTGCTGTGCGTACCAATCGCGCAGCCGGGTGTTGTTCCACCAGTCCAGCGTTGAACGTCCCAATATCCGCCCTCGCGACCACAGGCCTCCAGCTTCGCGCCGGATTCGCAGCCGGACGGATTCGGGTGATTGGTCGTCGGGTTCAGCCATAACGGCATGGCTCTAGCATGGCGCGACGCGGCATTGCCAGCGGGTTCCTGCTCTCATCTGCGCACCGCGGAGGAGCGTGCGAAATAGACCTTGATGGCCGAGGCCATAGCGGCGGCAAAATCATGTTTGCCGGCAGCAGAACTTAACCGCGCCAGATCGCCGGGGTTATTGATATAACCAGTTTCAAATAGCACCGATGGCACGTCGGGAGATTTCAGCACGACAAACGCTGCCGATTGCACGGCTGCATCCTTGAATGGAAGAACACCGCGTGCTTCGCGCAGGATCAATCCGGCAAACTGCTGCGACGCGATTTGGCTTTCGCGCTGCGACAGGTCAACGAGAATGGCGTTCACCGTATCGCTTTGGTCCTTGATCCGCACGCCGTTGATCTGATCGGCAGCGTTTTCACGGGCGGCGATCCTTTCGGCAGTTTGGCTGCTGCCTTTGGCCGAAAGCGTATAAACGGTTGCCCCCATTGCGCTGCCGTCGCCGTCCGTGCTGTCGGCATGGATCGAGATAAACAGATCGGCGCCAAGTCGCCGCGCAATCGCCGGCCGTTCATCAAGTAGCACGTAAGTATCGTCTCTGCGGGTCAGCGCCACGCGCACTCCGCCCTGTTTGATCAGTTCATCGCGCAGCGCCACTGCCAACGCCAGGGTAAGCTCCTTTTCATGGACAGCCCCGGAGGCAGCACCTGGATCCTTGCCGCCGTGCCCGGCGTCAATCACCACAAGCGGGCGGCTGGCGTCCATCGGTCCGTCGATCCTCGGCAGTCCGGCGACCCCGCCCACTGGCGGCAAATCCACCTTTACCACATAGCCAAAGCCGCGTCCCGCTTCCCCAAATTCGCGGTCGACGGCGACCATCGCCGCGAACACCGCAATGGGGGCCAGTATTATCGAGGCAGTCAGGATGAGGCGGCGCATTGCGTCTATGCCTAATGCCCCCAGCGCCGCTGTGCAATCGCCCGGTTCGCGGGGCGCATTCGGCTTGCCGCATCTGGAAACCGGTGCTAACTGTCCCGCCATCGAGGGCAGGCTTGGCCGTCTTCGGGGAAGAATCCGGTTAAATATTCGACCGGATCATACAGGTTGATGCACCAATGAAGAGCCTTTCGCCGTATTCACCGCTCGGGACCCATGGGGTTCGGGTGGCCGAAGCGGTTGGTTGTGCGCGCATTGCCAAGCCGCACCTTTTCACTGGGGCAGACACACTTATCGCCGCCGCGGCCAGATCTGGCCGCGGTCTCACCGATCCATCCGCGCATCTAACCCGGGCTTACCGGCCCCGGCGCGGAGGTACCGCACAAAGCCGCGCCTGCTGTGGAGACGCCCGTTACGGGCCGGTCTCCACGGGGCGCGCACGGAGAATTCATAATGACTATGCGCATGCTAATCGATGCGCGCCACCCGGAAGAAACCCGGGTGGCGGTGCTCAAAGGCAACCGGATTGAAGAATTTGACTTTGAATCAGCTGAACACAAGCAGATCAAAGGCAACATCTATCTTGCGAAAGTAACCAGGGTAGAACCTTCGTTGCAGGCTGCATTCGTCGATTTCGGCGGCAACCGGCACGGGTTTCTGGCCTTTAGCGAGATCCATCCTGACTATTACCAAATCCCCAAGGAAGACCGCGAAGCGCTGCTGGCTGAAGAAGCCGCGCACGCCGAGGAAGAAGCCGCGCTGCGCGCGATCGACGACGGCGACGAAGACTATTCGGACGACGAAGATCGCAGCGAGTATGACGTCGAGAATGGCGACGACGGCGCGCATGATCATGACGAAGACGATGATTTTGGCGGACTTATCGAAGTTGACACCGCCGAAAAAGACGAAGTCGCGACGATCGAGGACGGCCAAGTTGAGGGCCCGTTCGACGCCGATGAAGCCAGCGAAGACAGCACGGGCGAGGACCACCGTGGGCGTCGTCCGCGGCGCCGTCAGGGGGGCGGAAATCGCACCTCAGCGAAGGCCGATGAACTGCGCGCCAAGCGCATGGCCTTGCGCCGCCGATACAAGATTCAAGACGTCATTCAGCGCCGCCAGGTGCTGTTGGTCCAAGTCGTTAAGGAGGAGCGCGGCAATAAGGGCGCGGCGCTAACCACTTATCTCAGCCTCGCGGGCCGGTACTGCGTGCTGATGCCCAATTCGAGCCATGGCGGCGGGATCAGCCGCAAGATCAGCTCGTCCTCCGACCGCAAGCGGCTCAAGTCGATCATTAGCGAAATGGACTTGCCGCGTTCGATGGGCTGCATCGTGCGCACCGCCGGACTCAGCCGGACCAAGACCGAGATCAAGCGCGACTTCGATTATCTTGCCCGGCTGTGGGACGAAATCCGTGAACACACGCTCGGATCCACCGCCCCGGCGCTGATCCATTCGGACAGCGACCTGATCAAACGGGCGATTCGCGACATCTACAACCGTGAAATCGAAGAAGTCGTGGTCGAAGGAGAGCACGGCTACCGCGCCGCGCGCGATTTCATGAAGCTGCTGATGCCCAGCCACGTCAAGCGGGTGAAGCAATACGCCGATCCGGTCCCGATGTTCCAGCGATATGGCGCCGAAGACCAGCTGACAGCGATGTACGATCCTGAAGTGCAGCTGAAATCTGGCGGCTACATCGTGATCAACCCGACCGAGGCGTTAGTTTCGATCGACATCAATTCAGGCCGTTCGACCAAGGAGCATGGCATCGAAGCGACCGCGCTTAACACCAATCTTGAAGCCGCGCGCGAAATCGCCCGGCAGTTGCGCCTGCGCGATATGGCCGGATTGGTCGTGATCGATTTCATCGATATGGAATACAACGCCAACGTCCGTAAGGTCGAAAAGGCGATGAAAGATGCGCTCAAAAACGATCGCGCAAGGATCCAGGTTGGCCGCATTTCCAGCTTTGGCTTGATGGAAATGAGCCGCCAGCGGCTCCGAACAGGTGTGCTCGAAGCAACCACCCGGTTGTGCCCGCATTGCGATGGCACGGGCTTGGTGCGCACGGCGAGTTCGGCTGGCTTGTCAGCCCTGCGATCGATCGAGGATGAGGCCGCCAAAGGCAAAGGCTCGGTTATCTCGCTGTTCGCCAGCACGGAGGCTGCGGTCTATCTGCTCAATGCCAAGCGCAGTGATCTGGCCGAGATCGAGGACCGCTACGGCGTGCGGGTAGAGGTTTTGCCCGAGGGTGAAAACGAAGGTGCTAAAATGCGTGTCGGCTCGTCCGGTCCGCGTCCCGAATTCACCCCCAAGTTCGAAACCATCGCCATCGAGGAAGATGACGAAGACGAGATAATCGAGGACGAGGACGAGGACGAGATCGAAGCCGAAGAGCGCGACGAAGCCAGGGACGACGAAGGCGAGGACCGGGGCAAGCGCCGCAGCCGTAGCCGCCGTCGGCGCGGTGGCCGTGACCGTGCGGATGGTCGCGGCGACGGACGGAGCGAGGGCCGCAGCGAAGATCGCCCGGCTGGTGATGCTGAGACGCAAGACGACGCTGAACAGAGTGCCGTGGCCGAGCAAGACGGTCAGCGCGAGGATCGTGCCGAGAGTACCGATGGCGAGGACGACGATGCACCGCGCAAGCGCCGCCGGCGCGGGCGTCGCCGTCGCGGCGGCCGTGGCCGCGGCGACGGCGAAGCTGGTGGTGAAGGCGAGCAGGCCGAGACCGGCGAAGAGACTGACGAGGCACCAGCCGACGCGGCTGCTCCGGCGGAAGCAGACGAAGCCCCAGCCAAGCCCAAACGGAGCCGCCGCAAGAAGGTTGATGTTGAAATTGAGCCGGTGACCGAAACGGTGGCCGAGGGACCGGCTGCGCCCGAAGCTGAAGTAGACGAAGCCCCGACCAAGCCGAAGCGCACACGCAAAGCCAAGGCGGGGGCCGCAGCGGCTGACGTTCCGGCAGAAGCTCCGGTTGCCGAGCCGGTGGTATTAAGCGCGGAACCCGCGGTGGCCGCTGAGCCTACCGCCAAGCCCAAGCGCAGCCGCAAGAAAGCTGTTGCGGAAGAACCGGCGCTGACTGCAGATGCCGACATTGCCTCAGCCGATGCAGGTGAAGCTGATGACGGCCAACCCCGCCGCGGCTGGTGGCAGCGTACTTTTGGGGAATGACAAGGATGAGATCGGGCGCTGTCTGATTAGGCAGCGCCCCGCCGCATGCGCTAACTCCACTGGCACAAATCGCGCATGAGCATTCGTTCAGAAGAAAAACCCAACCATCACCGCCCTGGCGGCGGATTCCGCAATCCCCCGGGCAGTCCGCAAAGGCGTGCCAGACTCCGCGACTTCCTAAAATTCTTGCTGTGGGACATGCGGCGCGCCAAGTTGCCGCCCCTCCCCGTTGGTCTGACCAGCGCCAGCAAACCCGATCTGGCGGCACTAACTGAAAACCAGCTCGCTTGGCTCGGCCATGCCTGCTTCGCCCTAAAGCTTGGTGGCAAGCTGGTGCTGACCGACCCCTATCTCAGCCTACACGCAGGGCCGCTGGGCATGGGTCCCAAGCGCTTTCTGGCCCCCGCGCTGAGCGCCGCCGAGCTGCCTCAGCTCGATCTGATCGTAATCAGCCATAACCACTATGACCATGTCGATACGGTCACGCTCAAAGCCTATCGCTGGCGCGCTGAGACGCCAGTGGTTTGCCCGCTCGGTGTCGCACCGCTATTGCGTAAGCTCGGCTTCGCGCAAGTGACCGAACTTGATTGGTGGCAGCAGCACCGCGTCGATGACCTGACCGTCACCGCGCTGCCGGCTGTGCATTTTTCGGGCCGCGGGCTGCTCGATCGTGACCGGACACTGTGGTCGAGCATGGCTTTGGGCTCACCCGAAACCAAAGTCTGGTTTGGCGGTGATACCGGCTACGGCGCGGTCTTCCGCGAGATTGGCGAGCGTGCCGGTCCGTTCGACCTCGCGCTGGTCGGGATCGGCGCATACGAACCACGGATTATCATGGAAGCCAGCCACGCTACGCCCGAAGAGGGAGTGATGATCGCCCGCGATATCGGTGCCAAGGCGGCAGTTGGGATGCATTGGGGCAGCATCATGCTAACCCCTGAAGATCCTTTTGAAGCCCCCGAAAGGTTCCGCCGCGCCGCGCGTGAACAGCAGTACGGCGAAGACAATGCCTGGATTATGCAAGTGGGCGAAATACGCACGATCTGAGTATTTCTATTTCCGCTGACCCTTGGCTGCGAGCCACAGGTCGAGCTTACTTGGAGCGTAGAGGCTCAGCCGTTCACTTCGGACTAGCTGCGGCGTAACATGGCGGTCAAACTCTGCCTGCCAGGCCGCCAGATCGGATCGCTGCACCGGCAATTGCGCCAGGCGCAGCGAGGCCGCCAGCAGCGCCTTGTGCAGCGCGACCAACTTGGATCCGGCCATCCGTTCATCGATCAATCCCAGGCGAAACCGTGCGGCCTTAACCAGGATCACGGCACCTGCAGGATCGTGCTGGCCCAGCAGGCCTATCGCGCCCTCAATGCTTGCGCTGAGCAGCAGCAAGTCGCTGGCCAGATTGCGCGGCTGGGTGGTTCTTCCGGGACAGACGGCGACGGCCCTGACATAGCTGGCCAAGGCGGAAAGCTGTTGCTGGTTGGGTTCGCGACCAGAAAACTCTTCGACCACCAGGCCGCGGATAAATCGTTCTAGCGCGCCCGACGCCGGATCCCGATCGATCTTGCCGGGCAACGCCAAATCCGGGATCGGCTTGGGATCGAACCTTGCGTCAGCGCGGGCCAAGCTGAAAAAACTGGAGCTGACATCAGCACTGCCCGGCTTTCCCGAAACACCGGCAAGAAAAAATGCGGAATTGCGCCGCCCGTTGGTGTGGCAGTTGGCGCAGCCGATAGCTGCCCGCGCCGCTTGCCCGCCAAACAGGTCCGGAGCGTTGAACAAAGCCTGCCCAATCCGAACTTGATCAGTCGAGATTGCCTGATTGAGGCAGGTCGCCGGCTGCTCCAGTAGCACCTCTCGTTCGCGGCCCGGGGCAATCCAAGTGAGCGCCATGAGCGCTGCGTCATTTCGAACTGGCAGCGCCGCAGCGACCGCCGCGCTCAGCCCCAGTGCCGCAATCAGGAGGCGGATCGACCGACCTCCGCAATCTGCGCCCGCAGTTCTTCGGCTTGCACGCAGCCAAACCCGCAAATCTGTTCGAGCCGCGCGAGGTGGGCCAGCGCGCCGCGCCGATCGCCGCGTTCGAGCTTCAATTCGCCGTAATACTCAAGCGCGCCGCGGTGGCCAGGCGCAACCGCCAAGGCCGCGCGGTACCACCCTGAAGCAGTGCCGTATTGCCCCAGCTTGCGATTGGCATAGCCGAGATATGTCAATAGATCGGGATGCGGTCCGGCGCTCCACAGTGCTCCTTCGAGTAGCGCAATCGCGGGTTCATACCGGCCCTCATTGATCAAGCTGACCGCTTCGACATAGGTTGCGTCAATCGCCGCGAGCGAGCGCAGCGGCCGTGTCGGGCCCAAGGCCTGCGGGGGAGCACCCGCCAGCTCAGCATTGACGGCGGTCAGCGCTGCGTCGATCTGCGCGGCTTCTGGACAAGCCCCGGCACAG
>JAYTIS010000347.1:0-2179 GCA_043731725.1 Novosphingobium sp. | reverse complement strand
CCAGAGGCCGCCGTGATGGTTTCATCAAACAGCGGCTCGACCGCGACAAATTCGGTTTGGCCAGGATCACTCAGTGGGCGGGCGATGGCACCGTCGGGGGTCAGCGAAACCACCACTGCAACGGCTTCGCCCGGGCGGTAGATCCCGCCCGAGCCCGAGGTGACAATCGCATCGCCGGGTTTTAACGGATTAAGCCCGGTGGTGCTCAGCCGGATCAGGACCGTGCCGTTGCCCAAGCCATTGGCGTAAGCCTGAATCCCGTCGCTGGCGCGGCGCGCCGGGATTGAACTGTCGGGATCGGTGACCAACAGCAGCCGCGCGCTGTTGCGCCCAGTCTCAACCACCCGGCCAATCAGACCGAGCGGTGAACGTACCGCCATGCCAACCCGAACGCCCTGATTGGTGCCAGCGCCGATCGTTGCAAAGCGGCGGGTCGAGGAGGAGGTCGAGCCAATCATTCGCGTCACCACCACTGGCCGCTCGTCGCTTTTGGTGAGCGCCAGCATCGCCTTTAAGCGATGATTCTCTTCGCTGAGCGCAGCCTGTTCGGCCAATTTGACCCGGCCTTCCGCCACTTCGCGTTCCAGCCGCGCGACCCGCGCGCCCGATGTGAAATAGCCTGAAAGTACACTCCACAGGTTCTGACTGCCGGTGCGCGCACCGGCCGCGGCTTTCGCGGCTGGTGCCGTGCTGTCTTGTGCGGTGGTGCGCAGGCCCGCAAACGCTCCCGCATTACCGGTTGACACAACCAGTAGCACCACCCCAACGAGCAGCCCGACGATCGCCGCCAGGTATCCGAAAAAATTGCCGTATTGCGCCCGGCGGGAATGCCCCGGGCGGCGATTGTTCGGCGCCGCCATCGGGGGTTACTCCTTCAGAAAGGCTGCGCGCGTCATCTGTCCTGAACTCAGGCCGTCATCAGCACGCCGCGGAACATCGGGTCTTCCATCGCCCGGCCAGTACCCAGTGCCACGCAGGACAGCGGGTCTTCAGCGACACTCACCGGGAGGCCAGTTTCTTCGCGCAGATATTCGTCCAGACCCCTGATCAACGCGCCGCCGCCGGTCAGCACGATGCCCTGATCGACGATGTCAGCTGCTAACTCCGGTGCGGTGTTCTCAAGCGCGATACGCACTCCTTCGACGATCGCCCCGATTGGTTCGCTCAGCGCCTCAGCCAAGTTGGCCTGGGTGATGGTGATTTCCTTGGGCACACCATTGACCAGATCGCGGCCTTTGATCTGGATCGATTCGCCCACACCGTCGGCCGGCATCATAGCGATCCCATAATCTTTCTTGATCCGCTCGGCCGTGGCTTCGCCAATCAGCAGATTGTGGTGGCGGCGCACGTAGGAGACGATGGCTTCGTCCATCTTGTCCCCACCGACGCGAACTGAGGTGGTGTAAGCTAACCCACGCAGCGATAGCACTGCAACTTCGGTGGTGCCCCCGCCGATATCGACCACCATCGAGCCGATTGGCTCGGTCACTGGCATATCGGCGCCGATTGCAGCAGCCATCGGCTCAAGGATCAGATAAACCGCGCTGGCCCCGGCATTGCTAGCCGCATCGCGGATGGCGCGGCGTTCAACCGAGGTCGAGCCCGACGGGACGCAGATTACGATCTCGGGCGGCGAGAACATGCTGGTGCGCTTGCCGTTCACTTTGCGGATGAAGTGCTTGATCATTTCTTCGGCGATTTCGATGTCGGCGATGACCCCGTCGCGGAGCGGGCGGATTGCCTCGATGCTGTCCGGGGTCTTGCCCATCATCATCTTGGCATCGTCGCCCACGGCCTTGACCCGTTTGACCCCGTTGATGGTTTCAATCGCCACCACGGAGGGTTCGTTCAGCACGATTCCGCGGTCCTGGACATAGACCAAGGTGTTGGCCGTGCCGAGGTCGATCGCCAAATTTTGCGAGCCGAATTTGAAGAATCGCGAAAGGAACGAAGCCATTGAAATTTCCGTATGTTTACCAGCGCTTACCGCAACTACAGCGGCAGCGACGGGCTTGCTTGTTGGCATGAGAGTGGACCCATTAGCGCACGGGCTGGTGAAAGGCCAAAAAATTGTATCGTTTTGCCCGATTTGCGGCGCTGTCCGTCTCGAATTCCCGTGCGTTCGCCGCTAGGCTAAGCTGATGCCGACAATCCGCCGCCTTCCCGATACACTGGTCAA
>JAYTIS010000346.1:0-6578 GCA_043731725.1 Novosphingobium sp. | reverse complement strand
TCGATCCAGGCGATGGTTTCGGCGATCGTGGTCGAGCGTGAGCAAATCGGTCCGCGCCGCTATATCGCCACACTCGGCGTAGTGTTCGACCGGGCACGCGCTGGGCAATACCTTGGCGGCAGCGGCGGCGCGCAAAGTCATTCGGCGCCGATGCTGATGATCCCCGTGCTTTATTCGGGTGGAACCGCGCAGGTGTTCGAGATCAAGGGGCTGTGGCAAAAAGCTTGGGCAGAATATCGCGCCGGGACCAGCGGCATCGACTATGTTCGCCCTGTCGGCGCGGGCGGCGATTCGTTATTGCTAACTGCTGGCCAGCCAAGTCGACGCAGCCGTGCGTGGTGGCGCAATGTGCTCGACCAGTTTGGCGCGAGCGACGTCATCATACCCGAAGCCCGGTTAGAGCGACAATGGCCCGGAGGGCCGGTACGCGGCACCTTTACTGCGCGCTATGGCCCCGATAATACGTTCTTGGACAGCTTTGCGCTCTCATCCAATGATGAGGCCGGCGTGCCCAAGATGCTGGCCGAAGGCGTGGCCCGGCTCGATCAGTTGTACGGTGCCGCGCTGGCCGATGGGCGGCTTAAGGTCGATACGTCGCTCAACGTTCGGCCGCAGCTTGATCCGGGACTGGCCGCGCTGATCGCTGCTGGTCAGGTTCCGCCCGACGCGGCCAAGACCCCGGGCATGTTGCCCAGCGATGGCGCGAGTGCGTCAGGGAGCGCGGCACCAACCGTCGCGGCGGCGGAAACGCACACCTTCACCGTCCAATTCGCCTCGCCCGATGCGGGGGCTGTCGATGCTGCGCTGGGTGCGGTGCGATCTGCTCCGGGAGTCAAAGGCGCCGCGACCACTAGCCTCGCGATGGGTGGTACTTCGCTCATGCGAGTGACTTACGAAGGCGACATTGGCACCCTGGCCGATGCGCTGCGGGCGCGCGGGTTCAAAGTTTCGGTCGGCAATAACGCGCTTTCGATCAAACGCTGATGAGCCAGATTGCGCTTCCACTGAGCGCGGGGCAGGACCGCCCACTGCAGATTGCGATCGGCAATGACAACCGGGCCGCGTTGGATGCCTTGTTGGTCAGTGGTACCTGGCCATTTCGAACCGCAGTACTCAGCGGCCCGCCGCGTTCTGGCAAAACGCTGATCGCTCAGTTGTTTGCGGAAGGCGGCGCAGGCGAGGCGATCGACGATGCCGACCAGCTCGACGAGACGGTGCTGTTCCACCGCTGGAACCGCGCGCAGGAAACCGAAACCCCGCTGCTGCTGGTGCGCGGGAGCCGTGACGGGGACTGGGCTATTGCCTTGCCCGATCTGGCTTCGCGGATCGGCGCAGCGTTGCCGCTGACGATCGGCACCCCAGACGACGCCAAATTGCGCGATCTGATTTCTGCCCACGCGCAGCAACGCACACTGGCGCTCGGCCCCGATGCGGCGGAATACCTTGTGCCGCGCTGCGAGCGTTCCCATCTGGGGGTCGAGCGACTGGTCGAAACGATTGATCGCCTCAGTATGGAGCGCAAGGTTGCCCCAACCTTGGGGATTTGGCGCGACGCATTGGAAATTTTGCATGGTCCGGCCGAGCCGCGCTTGCTTTAGACAGTTTTGCAGGGAATAATGAGGGCACAATGTTTGATGAACTGACCCGTTACCTGGATTCAATCGTGGCGCGCGATCCCAGTCCGCGCTCCCGCTGGGAAGTGCTGCTGTATCCGGGCACGCTGGCGCTTGGCTTGCACCGTGCAGCGCACTGGCTGTTCGAGGCACAGCTGTTTTTCCTGGCGCGGGTGATTAATACGATCAGCCGCTTCCTGACCGCGATCGACATCCACCCTGGTGCAAAGATCGGGCGCAATTTCTTTATCGATCACGGTTTCGTAGTGATTGGCGAGACCGCCGAGATCGGCGACAACGTCACTATGTACCAAGGCTCCACCCTGGGCGGGACCAATCCCACCAACGGCGTCGGCGGCAAACGTCACCCGACGATCGGCGACGATGTGATCGTCAGCTTGGGCGCAGCGATCCTCGGACCGATCGAAGTGGGCCGGGGTGCTCGCATCGGCGCCAATGCGGTGGTGAACAAGGACGTGCCGGAAGGCGCGACGATGGTCGGCATTCCAGCCAAGCAAACTTTGGTCGAGGTGACCCGTGAGACGCAGCACTTCGTGCCTTATGGGACTCCATGCTGCGAAAGTTTCGATCCGGCTACGCAGAAGCTCGAGCTATTGCAGTGCGAAATGGAAACCATCCAAAAGCGGCTGGTGCAGTTGCTCGAAGAGCGTGATGCCCAAGCTGCCCAATTGACTGCCGCCAAGCAGAGCGCGGCGAAAAAGGGCGGGGGAGCGAAACGCGCTTGAACGCAGTTATCACCCCCTTTCCCCACGGTGCCGGTCGCGCGCTGCAAGTGGGGTTTGAGCGGGAGGAATTGCAGCGCATCCTCGATCTCTACGGCCGGATGGTCGCCAGCGGCGAATGGCGCGACTATGCGATGGATTTCGGCAAGGAGGCCGCCGTATTCAGTGCCTTTCGCCGCGCCGCCGAGCACCCGCAAGCCATGATCGAAAAACGCCCCGCGCTGCGTGCCAAACAAGGCATGTGGACCTTGTTCGGTGAGGGCGGGCAGGTGCTGAAACGCGGGCACGAATTGGCAGGGGTGTTGTTCCCGCTAGAGCGGCGAATGTTGAAAGTGGTGGGGTAGCACGGCGCCCATTCAAGTGCCGACCAAATCTGAAGCAGTAACAATTCTATTCAGCCCCCGTGCAGGGCGCTTGCGTAAATTGGGTCGTGTCACAACATGAGAGGACCGACCGATTAAACCGCTAACTTACCTTCCCCTGTTTGGGCTGGCCGCAGCTGCGCTCGTCCTGCCATCGGCCGCATCAGCGCAAAGCAGCTGGTCGGTATCGATCGGTTCCGGCTACGGACAGCCTTATTACGGCAACGGCTATGGCCAACCATATTACAACAATGGCTATGGCAATCAGTACGACCAACACGATGAGGATCATGAAGATCTGGATAACCAGCATGATGACGCTCACGACTATCTTGGTGAAGTGCACGAACGCGCTCATGAGGAAGGGCTGTCGCCATGGGAGCATGCGCGGTTGCACCGCGATTTAGACGCCGCCCATCGCTACGAGCACCGCCAGCTCCAGCGTCAACACAACCGCGAGCATCGCCGCAATGACTGGCAGCGCCGCTACCGTAGTTATAATAATTACTACAACGGCTATTACGGTAATTAATCGGTAGGCGAAGAACCCTGGGCGCTGTGCCGCCTAGGCTTCTTCGCTCGAAAGCCCGCGGTAGCTCAAATAACAACTACGAAAATCCACCGAAAGTACCGCCTTCGGAGAATTTTTCAGCCAATCAAAATCAGCGATCAGGCGGCGGCTAGCACACCTCGCGGCAAGCGTGCCTTAATTTGGCCGGGCAGGTGCAAGATCAGCGCTGAGCGGATCGGAGTCCAGAATGCCGAGAGCGCGAGCAGCCCAGAGCCGATCACTAGGCTGGTCAGCGCCACGTTAAGCTCGACCATCCCAAATTCGCGGAACAGCCACGTCAACGCCAGCAACACATAGGCCAAGGCCGAGACCAGCAAAGCGCGCCGGTCAACTGCCAATGCAACCACGCCCATCAGCACATAAATCGCCAGCACCCCCAGTGTGGAGGCGGCGCCGATATTGTCGCCTTCGGTAATCCCGAGCCAATGAAACAGCGGATGGGCAATCATTGGCGCGGCCAGCAGGTGCAGCAAGAACGCAACATCGCTGCGGCGGGTTTCTCGCGTGGGATCACTCATGTCCCAGCGCATCGCATAGGCAAACACCGCCAACCCGCAGACGAACACCGGCGGCAGCAGGACCGGTTCGGGGTTGTGATCGACCTGTCCGCGCATGGTCATCGACAAAACCAGCGCGATGACCGTCGCGGCGATCCCCGCCGCTCCGGCGGCGACCGTGATCGGCACCATGAACCGCCGCCAGTGCAACCACGCTGCAACAGCTGCCAACAGCCTGGTTCCAGCGGCGACGTAGGTCGCGACCTGATTGCACAAATTGGGTTCGGTTTCGGCCAGATAGTTGATCGGGATCGCTGCGACCCCGCCAACGAAGGCCAACAGCAGCACGATCGAGGGCAGCGCCATGCGGCGCTTGAGCGTGAAGAATTCAGCCAAGCCCCAAGCTGCTGCGGCGACTAGCACGCCAGCCACGCCGAGCGCAATCACAGGCCCGATCCCAACACAGGCGACAAGCAGCAACACCGCAGCAATGGTCACAAAAATATCGTTGAAGCCGGTGATCAGCCGGAACTGTTCTTCATCGGCGACGGGCGCGGCGCGCATGCCCGCGGCGTGAGCACGCAATGCCTCGGCCGCTTCGTGGCTAAAAGCGCCGGCACTGACGGCACTTTGCAGGTCTGCTTCGGAATACTTCGTCATCCTCCCCTGTCGAATGCAAAGGAGGATGACGTAAGTGTATTAGTAAGTCAATACAGCGTGGCGACCGGTTCAGCCCAGTCCGCCGATTTTGGCCAATGCGGCCATCACCGCACCCGATTGCTCGCTGCCCGATTGCGGAACGGTCTCGCCGGTCCGGTCGATGATTGCCTCCCAGTTGGCGGCGATGCCCTCCGGCGTGCGCTCATCGGCGGGGAGCGCGATACCTGGGGTCAGTGTGACGTAAGCCGCGTGGTAAGCGCCCGCGCCGGCGCCGCAAATCATGTTGCTCGGCGCGTCCTCGCTGACCAGATAGAGAGCCATTGGAGCGACGTTTTCAGGCGAAAGTGCGTTGAACAGGGCTTCGGGCATGCCGAGGTCTTCGGTCATGCGGGTGCCGGCCACCGGGGCCAGCGTGTTGACCCGGATGTTGTACTTCGCGCCTTCGAGGTGCAGCGTCTTGGTGAACCCCGCGAGCCCCAGTTTGGCCGCGCCGTAGTTGGCCTGGCCGAAATTGCCGTAGAGCCCGGTCGAGCTGGCGGTCATCAGGATCCGGCCATAGTTCTGCTCGCGCATCAGTTCCCACACCGCCTTGGTGCAGTTGGCGCTGCCGTTGAGGTGGACGTCGACGACTAGTTTCCAATCGTCCATGGTCATCTTGGCAAAGCTCTTGTCGCGCAGGATGCCGGCATTGTTGATCAGCACATGGACGCCGCCCCAGGCCTCCTTGGTTTTGGCGACCAGCTCTTCCATCTGCGCAAATTCGGTCACCGAGCCGCCATTGGACAGCGCCTCGCCGCCCGCCGCCTTGATCTCCTCGACCACTTGCAGTGCGGCGTCCGAATGGCCGGTGCCGTCGCGCGATCCGCCCAGATCGTTGACCACCACTTTGGCGCCGCGCTTGGCCAGCTCGAGCGCGTAGGCACGGCCCAGGCCGCCGCCGGCACCAGTGACAATCGCGACGCGATCCTTGAACGAAATGGTCATGGCTAAATCTCCGCTGAAATGGGTTGATCCCCGTGGGAAGCGCGGCGCGGCATGGCATGGCCGCGCGGGGCTGGCAATATGCGGCTTGGCAAAGGCCGGTTCCCTAGCGTCAGTTTGGGCGGCGGTGCGACCCGGTCAAGCCGAATCGGTCTGTTCAAAGCCGCGCTAGGGTTGGAATCAGTTGATCGAAGTGGTCAATAACCGCGTCCGACCCCAGTTCCTCCACCGGCGCATCGATAAATCCGAAGCTTACCGCAACAGACGGCAGGCCAGCAGCCTTGGCAGCGCGGGTATCGAAAGTGGTGTCGCCGACGTAGGCCGCGCGCCCACCGCCGCACTCTGCAACCATCGCCAGCAATGCTTCTGGTGCTGGCTTGAGCGGATAGCGACCGGCTCCGATAATGCAGGTGAAGCGCGCCGATAGCCCAAGCTCATCAAACAGCGCGTGGGCCATGTGCTCGCGCTTGTTAGTCACCACGGCCAATTTGATCCCAGCATCTTTGAGCGTGTCGAGCATCGCTAAGGCTCCAGGATAAGGCGCTGTGTAAACCGCGATGTTGGCTTCATAATAGGCCAGCAGTTCAGCAAACAGCATGTCTTGATCGATATCCTGATCGCCACCGGTCAACGCCAGTGCTCGCTGTAACATCAGCCTAGCGCCGCCGCCGATCAGGCCTGAAATAGCTTCATGCGGGACCGGCTCGCGTCCGATCAATCCGAGTGAATGGTTGGCCGCTGCGCCCAGATCGCGCGAAGTATCAAGCAGCGTGCCGTCGAGATCGAACCCGACAATTTGGAACGGGATGGTCATCGCGGTCGCCCCTGCCACGCGCGTTATGGCAACCGCAAGCAATTGGTGGCATGGCGCTGAACCATGAGCGCCGAAACCCCACTCGCCATCATTATCCTTGCCGCGGGCCAAGGCACCCGCATGAACAGCGCGCTGCACAAAGTGCTGCACCCGATTGCCGGGCGGTCGATGATTGAACATCTGCTGGCGAGCGCGGCTGAGCTCAATCCGGCTCGGCAAGTGGTAGTCGCTGGCCACGGGCGCGAACAATTGGAGGCGCAGTTGGGGACCCCTGCGGTAATTGCAGTGCAGGATCCGCAGCTCGGAACCGGTCATGCGGTACAGCAGGCTGAGGCGG
>JAYTIS010000345.1:0-3273 GCA_043731725.1 Novosphingobium sp. | reverse complement strand
AACTCTCGGACTGCCCGCTAACCCCCACTCAACCCGCGCGTTAGCAGCGGGGGCCCCTTGCCTTCCGCCGCCCTGGCCCCTAGCGGCTCCCCATCAATCCAATAGGAGTACGCATGATGGTCCCCCGCTATGCCCGCCCCGCGATGACCGCGATTTGGGAGCCGGAAGCGCGGTTTCGGATCTGGTTCGAGATCGAGGCGCATGCCACGCAGAAGCTGGGCGAGCTGGGCGTGGTGCCGCCAAGCGGGGCCAAGGCACTGTGGGACTGGTGGGCGACCAATCCCGAGATCGACGTCGCCGCGATTGACGCCATCGAAGCCGTAACCAAGCACGACGTGATCGCCTTCCTCGACTGGGTGGCGCAGCAGGTTGGGCCGGAGGCGCGGTTTATGCACCAGGGCATGACCAGTTCGGACGTGCTTGACACCACGCTGTCGGTGCAACTGGCACAGGCGTCGGACCTGCTGCTGGCCGATCTTGACGCGCTGTTGGGGACGATCAAGCGCCGCGCGTTCGAACATAAATATACCCCGACCATCGGGCGCAGCCACGGGATCCATGCCGAGCCGACAACCTTTGGCCTTAAACTGGCAGGGGCCTATGCCGAGTTTGATCGGTGCAAGGCGCGGCTGGTGGCGGCGCGGGCTGAGATTGCGACCTGCGCCATCTCTGGCGCGGTCGGCACCTTTGCCAATATTGACCCGGCGGTGGAGGCCTATGTTGCCGAGCGGCTGGGCCTCGCCATCGAGCCGGTCAGCACACAGGTCATCCCGCGCGATCGCCACGCGATGTTCTTTGCCGTGCTGGGCGTGATTGCCAGTTCGATCGAGCGGCTGGCGATCGAGGTACGCCACTTGCAGCGGACTGAAGTGCTGGAAGCGGAGGAATATTTCTCGCCAGGGCAAAAGGGCTCGTCGGCGATGCCGCACAAGCGCAACCCGATCTTGACTGAGAACCTGACGGGCCTTGCCCGCATGGTCCGCTCGGCCGTGACCCCCGCGCTGGAGAATGTGGCGCTGTGGCACGAGCGCGATATCTCGCACTCATCGGTCGAGCGCTATATCGGCCCCGACGCCACGATCACTCTCGATTTTGCGCTCGCCCGGCTGACCAGTGTGATCGACAAGCTGCTGATCTACCCCGAGCGGATGCAGAAGAACCTCGATAAGATGGGCGGGCTGGTCCACTCGCAGCGGGTGTTGTTGGCGCTGACTCAAGCTGGGCTCGAGCGCGACACCGCGTATCGGCTGGTGCAGCGCAACGCGATGAAGGTGTGGGAGAGCGACGGGGCGCTCAACCTGCTCGAATTGCTGCAAGCCGACAGCGAAGTCACCGCCGCACTTTCCCCGGTCGAACTCGCGGAAAAATTCAACCTCGATTATCACTTCAAGGCGGTCGACACTGTGTTCGAACGGGTGTTCGGCACGTGATCGGGCTTGCCCTTTCCTTCATTTGAATTCCCGCCTAGCATCGTTGCTAATCACTGGCCTGAAGAAGGACTTGCCCGATGCAGATCATCCGTACCATTGTCTGGGTTATCCTGCTGATCGCGCTGCTGCTGTTCTCGATCAACAACTGGCAAGACGTTGAAGTAAAGATCTGGGAAGGCTTGATCTTTCAGACCAAGCTGCCGGCGCTGGTGGTGTTTTCGTTCCTGTTCGGCCTGGTGCCGATGTGGCTGCTGCATAAAGGGGCCAGCTGGCGCTGGAACCGCCGGATCGGAACGCTTGAAAATTCGGTCAGGGCCGCCAGCACGACGTCACCGGTTGCGGTACCTGTCGCGTCCCGACCAAATCCGGTATCGCCTGAACCGGTCGTCCGGGTGGATCCGCCAGCCGGCTCTCTATGAACACCAACCCGATCTATCTGGCGCTCGATTTCCCACGGCTCGAAACCGCGCTCGACGTCGCGAAAAAGGCATCCGCGCATATCGGCGGCCTTAAACTTGGGCTGGAATTCATCTATGCTCACGGCCACCACGGCGTGCATGAGGTGCACAAGTTGGGGCTGCCGATCTTCCTTGATCTGAAGCTGCACGATATTCCCAATACGGTCGCCGGCGCGATGCAGGCGATCCACGTGCTCGAACCGGCGATTGTCACCGTCCATGCCAGCGGCGGGCAGGCCATGATGGAAGATGCCAAGGCCGCAGCGGGTGAACATTGCCGAGTGATCGGGGTGACCTTGCTGACCAGCCTGGACGAGGCTGACATGGCCGCAACTGGAATCGGGGGGAACGCCCGCGATCAGGTGCTACGGCTGGCCGAACTGTCGCAGGCTGCTGGGCTCGACGGGATTGTCTGCTCAGGACACGAGGTGGCGGCGGTCCACGCGCAATGGAAAGACGGCTTTCTGGTGGTTCCGGGCCTGCGCCCGGCCGACTCCGTGCTAGGCGATCAAAAACGTGCAGTCACCCCGCGCGCCGCGCGCGATGCCGGGGCCAGCGTGCTGGTAATCGGTCGGCCGATTGCCCGCGCCGAAGACCCGGCCGCCGCCGCCCGCGCAATCGAAGCCACACTGTAGGTTCAGGTCGCGGCAAGGCTGGACCAAATAGTCAGACTGCCAAGGAGAACCCCCGTCCATGAACGCACTGAGATTTGCCCGCCTGGCCATTATTGGCGCCCCGCTGGCGCTTGCTCTCGCACTACCCGGAGCCGCTTTCGCGCAATCAGTCCAGTCCCCGATTGCCGCGACCAGCGCGCTGCTTACGCTGACCGCCGAGGGTAAGACCGCGCGGGTGCCCGATCTCGCCGTGTTCAACGCCGGGGTGACCAGCCAGGGCAAGACCGCCGGCGAGGCGCTGAGCGCCAATGCCGCCGACATGAGCCGTGTGATCGCCACGCTCAAGAAAGCCGGGATTGCCGATCGGGACATTCAGACCAACCAGATCAGCCTCAATCCGCTTTATGGCCAGCAAGTGATGGGCCCCAATGGGCAAATCATGCAGGAGCCGCGGATCGTCGGTTATCAGGCGACGAACACCGTCATGATTCGTTCGCGCGATATCAAGAATTTCGGCCAAGTGCTCGATGCGCTGGTGGGCGCCGGGGCCAATCAGGTCAACGGACCCAGCTTCCAGCTGTCCGACCCCAGCGGAGCCAATGATGAAGCCCGGGTCAGCGCGGTCCGCAATGCCCGCGCCCGCGCCGACTTATACGCCCGTGCCGCCGGGTTGCGCGTGCTGCGGATCGTTTCGATCAGCGAGAGTGGCGGCTATTCTCCTCCGCAGCCGATGTATGCCAGGGCGATGAAGGCCGACGCTGAATCGACGCC
>JAYTIS010000344.1:0-1540 GCA_043731725.1 Novosphingobium sp. | reverse complement strand
CGCTGCCTTATGGGCAGGTGATGGCGGTGATGGGCGAGCTCAACCACGCGGGCTGTAATGCGATCTCGCTGGTCACTAACAGTTCAGTTAACGTCCCCTAACCCGGAGTCATGGCCGCCCGCAGCCTCAGCCGCGAAGAATCGCTCGGTCTGGTCCTGGCGCTGGCGGGGCACGCTGTGCTTGTCGCCTGGCTGATCTGGCAGCGCGCTTCCGCGCCACTGCCCATGCCCGAGCGAATGAGCGTGACGATCAGCGATCAGACCGGTCCCGTGTCGAGCGCACCGATCGTGCAGCCCGAGGAAGCCGCGCCCGATACCGCGCCGGTTCTTGGCGAAGCACCACCGCCACCGGCGCCGCAACCTCGGGTGGCACCCCCGCAGCCGCAAAAGCCCAGCCCCATCGCTGCGCCGCCGAAGCCGCCGGTCAAATCGGCTACCCCGTTGAACCTGATCAAGCCGACGAAGCAGCCCGGCGGTTCGGCCTTTGACACCGCCTTTGCCAACGGCGTTCCGGGCGCGAATGGCAAGTCCAAGACCCCGTCCGCGAGCGTTGCCTCGGCACAGCAGATATCGGCTTGGAAATCGCAAATTGTTGGCAAGGTTGTCTCGCGGTTTGGCGCTTGCGCGGTTCCCGGATTGGATGTCGACCAACTCTATTTCGACATCCACTTCACGCTGACAATCGAAGGGCAAATCGAAACCTTGGGGCAAGTTCAGGTTGGTGGGATTAACGCAGCCAATCGAGCTCAGGTGGAACCCTTGAAGGCGTGTGTGCTTAAGGCCGTCAAGCAATCAGCCCCTTTCACCGGCTTGCCTCCCGAATTCTATAACAACTGGAAAACTCGCAATGTGCGGTTGAGGGCGAAGGAATCGAGATGAAAACGTCCGCGTTTTTTGTGTGTGCAGCTGTTTGTCTGCTCAGTTCTACCGCTTTGCAGGCGCAAAGCCCTTCGCCTTCACCAAGCCCCACTGAAGCTGAGAATTTCGAAGAAGGCGTTGCGACGATCAGCAACGACGCCAAGATCGCGATTCCCGCCTTCGCCACCAATGCCGATGTCGCGACCCAGACCAGCGCAGGCACGACCTCGGCGCTGGGCTTCAGCATGGCTCAGGTGATCTACGGGGACCTTGCCAACAACGGTTTGTTCAAGCCGACCGGTCCGGGCAGCTTGCCACGCCCTGACCTGCCACAGGTCCAATCGCCCGATTACGGCGGGTGGAAGGGCCGCGGCACCGACATGCTGCTGCAGGGTTATGTCCGCGCCGAGCCAGGCGGCAATGTGACCGTGGGATGCTATCTCTACGACGTGTCGCTCGGCCAGCAGACTGCGAAGGCCGGCTGGACGGTTGCTCCGGGAGAATGGCGGCGGGCCGCGCACAAGTGCGCCGACATGGTCTATTCCAAGCTCTCAGGCGAAAACCCGTTCTTCGACAGCCGCATCGCCTACATCGCCGAAACCGGTACGAAGGGACACCGGATGAAGCGGCTGGCAGTGATGGATTCGGACGGGGCCAACCACACCTACCTGACCACCGGCCAG
>JAYTIS010000343.1:0-5873 GCA_043731725.1 Novosphingobium sp. | reverse complement strand
CGGGATAGGTCACCGCGCGTTCCATGTCTTTAACCGTGATCAGCCCGGTGCAGTGGTAGTTTTCATCCACGACCAGCAACTTTTCGATCCGGCGTGCGTGGAGTAAGCGCTGGGCATCGTCCTGGCTGACCCCGGCCAAGACTGTGGCCAGATTGTCATGCGTCATTAGCTCGCGCACTGGCTGTTTGGGATTGACGGCGAACCGCACGTCGCGGTTGGTCAGGATCCCGACCAGCTTGCCGCCCAATTCGACCACCGGAATACCGGAAATCTTGTTGGCTTCCATCAGCGTGCGCGCTTCGCCCAGCGTGGCATCGGGACCGATGGTGATCGGATTGACCACCATGCCGCTTTCAAAGCGCTTGACCGCGCGCACGGCGGCGCACTGTTCTTCGACGGTCAGGTTGCGGTGCAGCACGCCGATCCCGCCCAGCTGCGCCATAACAATCGCCATGTCGGCCTCGGTCACGGTATCCATCGCCGATGAAATCACCGGAATGTTCAGCGCAATCTCGCGGGTTAGCCGCGTGCTGGTGTTCGCCATCGAAGGCACAATGTCGGACTCGGCCGGACGCAACAGCACGTCGTCGAAAGTCAGTCCAAGCGGGATCTCGGTGAAAGCCACAATACCTCTAACGGTTCGATTCGTGGCGGCCCATGTAAACGCACTATCGGCTGAGGGCTAGGGGCGGCCCCGGACTTTCTTCGGATCGCCGAACCAGCGCACCAGCGCGCTCAGAAATTCAACGTCGTCAGCCGCGCCGCCCAGCTCGATCCCGGGCTTCACGACGTCGGTGGGGCGGTGGTAGTCGGTCTCAAAAAAGTGTTCGACCACGCGCAGGTCGGACCACGAGCTGGAGACCATGACCGCGGGCACATCGTGCTGCAACAGCGCCCAGCCATCCTGCCGCCGAACGTAGGCGTTGGCCTTTTCGTCCAGCACCAGTTTCCGCTTTTGTTGTTTCGCAACTGCGGCAATCTGCGGGTCGAGCGCGGTTAGTCCGCTACCGACAATCCCAAACGGTTGCCCCGCCGTGGCCAGCGCCACGCTGTCGATATTGAACGCGGCGACGATCTGCGCCAGCGGGATCGGCGGATTTTCAGCGAAAGCCTGTGCCCCCAGTAAGCCCAGCTCCTCCCCAGTGGTGGCGAGGAAATAAACGTCGCGATCAAGCTGCGGGCCTTTGGCAAGCCGCCGCGCCACTTCGATCAACACCGCCACACCGCTAGCATTGTCGATGGCACCGTTGCAGATCAGGTGTTCGGCTGGCGGCTGAGCGCAGATGCCAAAGTGGTCCCAGTGCGCCACCAGTAGCACTGCCCCCAGATCGGAGCGTTTGCCGGGCAGCTTGCCAATGACGTTGTGCGTGTGGATCCGGGTTTCGCGGCTGGTCGCTTCGAGCGATACAGTCAGATCGATCGGCATCGGCGCAAACGAAGGTGCTGCTGCGGCCGCGCTCAGACCAGCTAGTGTAAGCTTGGACCCAGCCAGCATGCCGCCCAGCGCCCCGCCCGAAATGAACGCGTCGATATCGCCGCCCAGCTCGGCTCCGGCCAAAGCGTAGCCCGCGCGCCCGCGCCGGGTGGTAACGTTAGCGATGGTCCGATCACCGTCGAGCACGGTCAGCACGCCCGAGGCTCCGGCTTGGAGCAAAGCATTCTGCCGCGTACTGTCATCGCGCCCGCCATCGAGCAGCACCGCCACCCGGCCGGCCAGAACGGCGCGCGCCGGAATGACCGCCCCGTTGCCAACGAACACCAACGGCGCGTTTTCAATCAAGGCGCGCTTGCCCGAGGTGATCACCAGAATCTGGTCCTGCGGCACGAACACCCGCTTACCCTTGCGCGCAAACACCGCGCGGCTGGTATCGGGCTGGCGTCCGACCAAGGTGACCGGCGCGAACCACGGGTGGCCCGGATCGTTGGTCCCCGAAATCAGCCCGATGTCCGACCAATGCTGGCCGATGTAGCGCAAGGTCTTAGCCTCGCCCTCGGTCCCGGGTTCACGGCCACCGTAAGCATCGCTCGCCAACTCGGTAATGTGGCCCAGAAGTTGCGAGCTAAGCTGCGCCGCCGCTTTGTTTTGGCGCGAGGCGGCGGCCAGCGGATCGAACGTCAGCGCGGCCGCGAGCAGCAGCGCAAGCAATCGGTTCATCGCTGGCAAGAAACGCTTCATCGCGAGATTCTCACACCAATTCACCCGCCCCGGCAAGCGCGATATGCGCGCTGTTCAACTATAACTGCGCGGTGGTGGCACTTAAGAGACAGTCGCCAAAGCGCGCCGCTCCGTCACTCGGCAGTCCAGCCGCCATCCATGCTGATATTGGCCCCGGTTATATTGGAGCCGGCATCGCTGCACAGGAAGACCGCCATCGCGCCAACATCTTCGGGCTGAACGAATTTCTTGGTCGGCTGGCGCTGCAGCAGCACATCGTTGATCACCTGTTCGCGGGTTAGGCCGCGTGCCGCCATCGTGCCCGGGATCTGGTTCTCGACCAGCGGCGTCCAGACATAGCCCGGGCTGATGCAGTTGGCGGTGATGTTGTGAGTGGCCAGTTCAAGCCCCAGCGTCTTGGTTAGCCCGGCGAGCCCGTGCTTGGCTGCAACATAGGCCGATTTGAATGGCGATGCGGTCAACGAATGGGCGCTGGCGGTGTTGATGATCCGCCCCCAGCCCGCTGCTTTCATGTGCGGAATCGCAAGCCGGCAGGCATCGAACGCGGCGGTCAGATTGAGCGCGATGATCTGGTCCCACTTATCGACTGGGAACTCTTCGACCGGGGCAACGTGCTGCATCCCGGCATTGTTGACCAGCACATCAATCGCCCCGGCTCCAGCCAGCAGCGCTTCAACCCCGTCGCGCCGCGCCAGATCGGCGGGCACATGGTGTGCGCCCAGTTCTGCGCAGAGCGCGGCGATGGCCTCTGCCTCACCGAACCCCGAAAGCACCACTTCGGCCCCATCGGCCACCAGTGCGCGGGCGATTGCCAACCCAATACCCGAGGTTGATCCGGTGATCAGCGCGCGTTTTCCAGCAAGGCCCATTCGCGACTCCAAGTGCTTGATAAATCCGCTATACTGGTGCCATTGCGGCTCAGTACAGATTTGTCCAGCTTAGGAGGGTCACCGATGCGCCTTGATGAATTTGATCCCAATTCGGTCAATGTCGAAGATCAGCGCGGCAGCGGCGGCGGCGGGTTCTCGATGGGAAGCGGCGGAAAGGTTGGCTGCGGCACGTTGGCGGTGGCACTGGTGCTCTCTTACGTGCTGGGGGTCGATCCCCGGCAATTGCTCGGCGGGATGGAGCAGGCCGCACCGCAGGAACAAAGCGGTGGGCAGGTTGCCGGAACCAACGCCAGCGAAAGCTGCAAGATCGATCAGGCAAGCCTGGAATCGTGCAATGCCCTCTCTTCGCTCAACAAGACCTGGGACCCGGTTTTCGCCGCCGCCAAGATCCCGTTCAAACACCCCGGCCTGGTATTTTACCAGCACGTCGGTTCGTCCGGCTGCGGTTCGGCGCAAAGCGCGATGGGGCCGTTCTATTGCCCCGAGGACCAGAAGATTTACCTCGACACCGATTTCTATCGCCAGATGGACCAGGAACTGGGTGCCACCGGGCAATTCGCGCGCGATTATGTGATCGCCCACGAATACGGCCATCACGTCCAGAAGATGACCGGAGTTTCAGACCAGATCCGCAGCGAACAGTCACAAAACCCACGCGCTGCCAATCAGCTGTCGGTCCGGCTTGAACTGCAGGCCGATTGCTATGCCGGGGTGTGGGCAGCCAAAAACAAGGATCGGCTGGACCCAGGCGATATGGAAAGTGGACTTAACGCAGCGCACCAGATTGGCGATGACAACCTGATGCGCAGCGCTGGTCGCAATCCCAATGAGGCGGCCTTTACTCACGGATCCAGCGCGCAGCGGATGGATGCGCTGCGGCGCGGGATGCAATCCGGCGATGACAGCGCCTGTGACGTGTTTATGCAGAAGTGAGTAACCCGGGCATTGTAGGAACGCTTAATGCATTGGTCCGTTAGTCAGCACGACCTCCAACGAAACGAGCCCCCGCGATGCGCCTGTCCAAACTTCTGTTACGGGCAGCCTTGCTCGCACCTTGTGCGCTGCTTGCGCTGCCAGCTGTGGTCCATGGCCAAACACCCGCGCCCACAACCCCCGTTCCCGCGCGGCCGATGAACGATCAGAAGGTCACCGCGGTTGACGTGCTTTCTACCCCGGCGGGCGATCTCAATTTGCGCAAGGGCAAAATCCCCGCGCTGCTCGATGCAGCAGTGGCCGATCCCTATAATCTCGCAGGCTTGAGAACCTGCGCGCAGCTGTCGGTGGCAATCAACCAGCTCGACGCCATCCTGGGTCCTGACCGTGACATTCCGGCCGACCGGGCCGAGAAGCTCAGCGTCGGGCGCGTTGCGCAATCCGCGGTCGGTTCGTTCATCCCGTTCCGCGGAATTATCCGCGAAGTCAGCGGGGCCAATTCACACCAGCGCAAGATCGAGGATGCGGTTGAGGCCGGTACCGCGCGGCGCTCGTTCCTCAAAGGCTATGGCCAGGCGCGCGGCTGTGCTTACCCAGCGCGCGAAGTGACCCCGGCGGCGCTGGATGCGCTCGAAGCCCAGGCCGCACGTGACAAGGCCGCACTGGACAAGGCCGCCGCCGCCAAGCAGCAATCGCATCGGAAGTAAAAGCCGTAACTGCGGCTTCCCCCGCACCGCGTGATGCGTTAGCGCAGGCCATGCGCCTGACCGATTGCCATAACATCGACGATTTCCGCGGCCTCGCCCGCCAGCGGCTGCCGTGGCCGGTGTTCGACTATATCGATGGCGCCGCCGACGACGAGCTGACCAAGGCGCGCAACACCGCCGCCTTCGATACCGCTGACCTCGTCCCCGACGTGCTCGCCGGTGTGCCCGAGATCGATAGCTCGTGCACCATTATGGGCCGCAAATCGGCGCTGCCGCTGCTGCTCTCGCCCACCGCGTTGCAACGCGTGTTCCACTGGCAGGGCGAGCGTGCGGTGGCGCGCGCGGCCGAGAAGTTCGGGCTGTGGTGCGGGATCTCCAGCCTGGCGACGGTCAGCATCGAGGAAATCGGCGCGCTGATTTCCAGTCCCAAGCTCTTCCAGCTCTATGTCCACAAGGATCAGGGGCTCAACCGGAGCATGATCGAGCGCTGCCAAGCGGCCAAGTTCGATGCAATCGCGCTGACGGTCGATACGATCGTAGCGGGCAAACGCGAAAGGTGCGCCCGCAGCGGGTTCACCTCGCCGCCCAAATTCACCGCCTCATCCGCTATGTCCTACGCGCTCAAGCCGCGCTGGGCGCTCGACTACATGCTGCGCGAAAAATTCTCGCTGCCCAATCTTGACAGCCACGTGCGCGAAGGCACCGGGCAAGCGGTGTCGATAGCCGACTATTTCAACACCATGCTCGATCCCGGGATGACCTGGCAGACCGCCGAAAAGATCCGCGATGACTGGGGCGGCACGTTTGCATTGAAAGGCGTGATGAGCGTCGCCGACGCGCGCCGCGCCGCCGATATGGGGATCGATGCGATCATGGTCAGCAACCACGGCGGGCGCCAATTGGATGGCAGCCGTGCTCCGTTCGACCAGCTTAGCGAGATTGTCGACGCGGTCGGCGGGAGGATCGAAATAATCTGCGACGGCGGCGTGCGGCGCGGCACCCACGTACTCAAGAGCCTGTGCGCCGGCGCCACTGCCGCCTCCGGAGGCCGCCTCTACCTCTACGCTCTGGCCGCTGCCGGGCAGGACGGGGTCGAACGCGCGCTCGGTATCCTCAAAGACGAAATCGAGCGCGGGATGAAGCTGATGGGGGTCAAGTCGGTGGATC
>JAYTIS010000342.1:0-2263 GCA_043731725.1 Novosphingobium sp. | reverse complement strand
CTGGATTTGCCGCCGCCGAGCATATCGGACAGCTGCGGGAAATCTTCGGCGGTCAAGGCATCGCCGTCGCAGAACACTGCGGCGCGGAATAGTACCGCTTGCAGCTGGCGAACATTGCCCGGCCAATCGTAGGCCGACAGCAAGGCCAGTGCAGCGTCGGTAATGCCCAGTGCGCGCAGTCCCGGTTGTTCGCCGATGCGGGCGAGGAAGTGCCGGGCGAGCGCAGGAATATCACCTGGCCGTGCGCGCAGTGGCGGCAATTGTACGGTTGTTCCAGCCAGCGCGGCGAGCAGTTCGGGCAAGAAATGCCCGGCTTCGACCATATCGCGCAGCGGCAAGTTGCTGGCCGCGATCACCCGCACATCGATGCGGAACGAATGGCGCGCGCCGATCGGGCGGACATCGCTGCGCTGCACGCTTTCGAGCAGGCGTTGCTGCACAGCGGGCGGCAGGCGGTCGATCTCATCGAGCGCGAGCGTGCCGCCATCGGCGTGTTGCAGCGCGCCGACATGGCGGTCAAACGCGCCGGGAAAGGCGCCCTTTTCATGGCCGAACAGTGCGCTCTCGACCGAATTAGTCGGGATCGCACCGATGTTGAGCAGGCGGAACGGGGCTCTTGCGCGTGGGCTGGCGGCCTGCATGGCGCGCACCACCATTTCTTTGCCGCAACCGCTTTCACCTTCGATTAGCACTGGACCCTGGCCGCGCGCCGCTTTGGCTGCCACCGCCAGAGCCGAGCGGAACGAGGGCGTGGCGCCGATCATAGCGTCGAAATCAGGCGCGCTCGGCATCTTTTCAGTGAGTGGTTGTAATTCATCGCGCGGGGCCTCGCGGGTGGTGGCCATCCGCAGTGCCAGCATCATCTGATCGGGCGCGACTGGCTTGACTAGGTAATCGGTTGCGCCGGCGCGCATCGCTTCGACCGCGAGCAGCGGCGAGGCACTGGTGGTCAGCATCAGGATCGGCACCGCTGGGCGGCGCGCGCGCAGTTCGGCGATCAGTTGGCAAGCTTCGTCCCCCGGAACCCATTGATCGAGGATAATCGCGTGCAATTGCATGCCCTGACGGGTGCCAAGCGTGGCAATCGCGGTTTCACTGTCATGCACCACCAGCGTGCGCCAGCCTTCACGCGCGGCAAGTGCCGTGATCAACCGGCTCTGCGCCGGTTCATCGTCGATCAGCATCAATGTGCGCTGTTCGATTTCGGCCATTGTCCCCGTGTCGATCCCCGATTTGAGCGCGCCCAATGCGAAACTATGCGAAGGCTTGCGAAGGCCTCGGCATAGCCAATTTGGGTAAAGACCCCATTAAGGCTGAAGATTGAGCGGCAAAGTCGGCCCAAAGAGCTTGAGCGCGCGCGCCGGTGGCGATAGGACGGCCGCGAAACCGACCCCTTCCAGCAGCACGGAGCTTACCTATGGCCAGCGGCAACGATCTTAAGGCGCACGAAACGACCTACACCGGCTTTATTGGCTTGGTGAAATTTGGGATCATCGGAACCGCGCTAGTTGCGGCTTTCGTCATTTTCATGATCTCCAAGTAAACGGCCCCGCGCGGATGCGGATCGCGGTCCTTAAAGAAACTGCCGCCGGCGAGACTCGCGTTGCGGCTAGCGCGGAGACGGTGAAGAAGTTCATCGCGCTGGGCGCGGTTGTGGCGGTTGAGGCGGGTGCCGGGCTCGACGCGGCCATCGCCGATGCTGACTACGCCGCCGCCGGCGCCGAGGTAAGCAAGAACCCGGCCAAGGGCGCGGACATCGTGCTGGGTGTGCAGGGCCCGGACGTGGCGGCGCTGAAAGGTGCCAATCCGGGCGCCTGGATCGTTGCGGGGCTTGACCCGTTTGGCCAACGCGCGCGCATCGATGATTACGCTAAAGCCGGGTTCGAGGCGCTGGCGATGGAATTTATGCCGCGCATCACCCGCGCGCAATCGATGGATATCCTTTCCTCGCAATCGAACTTGGCAGGGTACAAGGCGGTAATCGAAGCGGCGAATGCCTATGGCCGTGCCTTCCCGATGATGATGACCGCAGCGGGCACGGTCAGCGCAGCCAAGGCGTTTGTGATGGGGGTAGGTGTGGCGGGGCTTCAAGCCATTGCCACCGCGCGGCGCCTCGGCGCGCAGGTGAGCGCCACCGATGTGCGCTCGGCGACTAAAGAGCAAATCATGTCGCTCGGCGCCAAGCCGGTGTTTGTTGAGAACGTGGCGGGCATCGAAGGCGAAGGCGCGGGCGGTTATGCCACCGAAATGAGCGCGGAGTACC
>JAYTIS010000341.1:0-3930 GCA_043731725.1 Novosphingobium sp. | reverse complement strand
CAGGGCCTGCACCGCTGCCCCGCCACCCTGCGCCAGTTTGCGGCCAACAAGGTCCATCGCCTGCACACCATTGGCACCTTCATAGATTTGGGTGATCCGGCAATCGCGCACGAACTGGCTCATCCCCCATTCTTCGATGTAGCCGTGCCCGCCGAACAACTGCTGCATATTGACGCAGGTTTCAAAGCCCTTGTCGGTGCCGTAGCCCTTGATCACCGGGGTCAGCAGACTGATCAGCAGATCGGCGCACTGGCGCTCAGCCTCGCTCGCCGCTTTGTGAGTCAGATCGACCTGCAAGGCACCCCACAAACACAGCGCTCGCATCCCTTCGGTAAAAGCCTTGGCGTCCATCAGCATTCGCCGCACGTCGGGGTGGACAAATAGCGTATCGGCCTTTTCGCCGGGCTCAGCCGCTCCAGTCAGCGCGCGGCCTTGGCGACGTTCGTGCGCGTATTTTACCGCATTTTGGTATGCCACTTCGGCTTGCGCCAGGCCCTGGATACCCACGCCTAGCCGCGCAGCGTTCATCATGATGAACATCGCGGCAAGGCCCTTGTTTTCCTCGCCGACCATCCAGCCGGTGGCACCGTCGTAATTCATCACGCAGGTGGCGTTACCGTGGATGCCCATTTTGTGTTCAAGGCTGCCGCAAGTTACAGCGTTGCGCGCGCCGAGTGACCCGTCGTCATTGACCAGCACCTTGGGTACAATGAACAACGAGATGCCTTTAGAACCGTCAGGCGCACCGGGAGTTTTCGCCAAGACCAGATGAATGATATTCGCGGTCAGATCGTGCTCGCCCGCCGAGATGAAGATCTTTGTTCCCGTTATCGCATACGAGCTATCCAGATTCTGGACCGCACGGGTGCGAATCAACCCCAGGTCAGTGCCACATTGCGGTTCGGTTAGGTTCATAGTGCCGAGCCATTCATGGGTGATCATTTTGGGCAGATATTTGGCTTTTTGTTCGGGCGACCCCTTGGCGATAATCGCCGAGGTCGCGCCGTCGGTCAGCCCGGGATACATCCCGAACGCTTGGTTGGAAGCGGCGATGAATTCCTGTGCCATGCAACCCAACACATGCGGCAGGCCCTGGCCGCCAAACTCTTCAGGCGAGGCGAGCGTGCCCCAGCCAGCTTCGCGGAACTGGTCGAAGGCCACTTTGAATCCGGTGGGTGTGGTGACCGAACCATCGCTATGACGGGTGCATCCTTCACGGTCGCCCACTGGGTTTAGCGGGGCGAGCACTTCGGACACGAATTTCCCAAATTCTTCCACCACCGTGTCGACCATGTCTGGCGTGGCGTGTTCGAACCCCGGCAGGTTGCCGTAGTTTTCAAGCTTGAGCACTTCGTTGATGACAAACTGGGTGTCACGCGTCGGCGCTTGATAGATCGGCATGGCTTATCCTTGAGGAATGCAATCAGGCCCTGGTGGTAACCGCATCGATGTTTTCGACTAAAGCGATGAATTGAGAAAGCTCGGTAATCGCCGCATCGAGATCATCGCGTTGCTGGCGCAGCCGTTCGACCTTGGCTCGACAACGCTCAACCGTAACCCTGCGTTGTTCCACCCGGCCATCGCCCAGATCGTAAAGATCGATCATCTCTTTAATCTCGGTCAGGCTGAAACCCACGTTTTTGGCGCGCAGGATCCACGCCAGACGCGCTCGGTCGCGCTTTGAATAGACTCGTGAGAGGCCGCTGCGCGCCGGAGCAATCAGACCTTCATCTTCATAGAATCGCAGCGCACGTGCGGTAACCTCAAATTCTGCAGTGAGGTCCGAGATGGCAAACTGCTCACGTTGCAGCGCGTCGGGCGTATCGAGGTGCGCACCATCGTGGTTTGAAGGGGAAGCGCCGTATTGTTCCATATCAGCACTCTAACTTACCTTTACGTAAGCGTCAATCAACGACTCGCTCAAGTACGTCGCCACTTAAGCGGCGAAAGAAGCAACTTCTTGCCCCCGTGTGACAAGTCGGTCCCGCCGGCCGCACGATCAAGACCAGCGCGTCCTGATCACAATCGACTAGGATTTCTTCGACAGTGAGCACATTGCCGGAAGTTTCGCCTTTCAACCACAGGCGCCCGCGCGAGCGCGAATGAAAATGGGCCAAGCCGGTCTCGCGGGTCATGGCCAGCGCTTCGCGGTCCATGAAGGCCACCATCAATACCTCGCGGCTATCTGCATCGACTGCAACCGCGGTGAGCAATCCATTCGAATCGAACTTGGGCTGGAAGGTCGATCCGAGTTCGAGTTCATGCTGGCTGGGTTCGATCATGGTTTTCCTTTGTTGCAAGATAACCACATGTGTCGATCAAAAAATGGCTTCGGTGCGCTTGGCCCTTTCATTCCGTTGCGGATTCGGTGATTCAGCACCTGCGGTAAGGCCGATGGCTTAAGTTCAGGGATACCAACCGCATGAGGGATTTGGCGCGGCAGCCCGAAGGGGGAGCTGCTAAACCACGCAAGTGGCGCCTTTACAGTTTCGTCACGAGGACGCCCGGAATTTCGGTTCCGGGCGTTTTTGTTTCTACGCCAAATGCAGCGCCTCATCGAGCACGCGGGCGAAACAACCCACGATCACCTCTTGCGCACCGGCACGTTTGAGCGCCCGAATGCAGGCGTCGCTGGTCGCGCCACTGGTCAGCACATCGTCAATCAGCAACACCCGCGCCCCATGCAGTCGAGCCGCCCGACGCGGGTTGAGCTGGATCGCTCCTGACAAAGCGCGTGCGCGGGCGACTCGGCCCAGCCCACCCAGCGTTGGCGTACGCTTGGTCCGAATCAGGCCATCGACCAGCAGCTCCGCCCCGCTACTCACCGCCAGTTCGCGCGCCAGCAGCACGGATTGGTTGAAACCCCGGCTCCACAGCCGCCAGCGGTGCAGCGGCACCGGCACGATCAGCCACCCCGGACCGATCTGCGCGGGCAACTGCGCCGCGATCAATCGCGCCAACAACGGAGCCAGCGCAATCCGGTGGCCGTGCTTGAGCGCCAGGATCAGCCGCCGTGACGTATCGTTGTAGAGCGTCCCGGCCGCGATCCCGTCGTGGCGCGGTGGGTGAGCCAAGCACGGTACGCAGACTGAGCCCGCCGCAGTTTGGCGATCGAGCGGACGCTGGCACGTGGCGCAGCACGGCTCGCTGGGCACCGCCAGTCCGGCCCAGCACACCGAGCACAGTCCCGTCTGCGCGGCGAGCCCGGCGCCGCACAGCGGGCAGCGCGGCGGAAACACCAGATCGACGATCGGAGCGAGGAGCGGGTGGACCTGCATCTGCCGCCTCGTATCGCTTGCGCGGGGCTGCGGCGCAAGGCACAGGCGGCGGCATGGGAGAGCCCGCCCCCCCGGTTATTTTCGCGCCACAACGCCGCCTGGCAGTGCGGCGCCGAATGCTGCGCGCGCAACGCGAGGGGTTCGCCCCGCGTTACCTGCTGGATGACATGGTCGCCGATATCATCGAACGCATCGCGTTCTTGCGCCACACCCCGCGCCGGGTTCTGGCAATCGGCGATCTGGGCGAGATCGGCGCGCGCCTGGCCTCGGCGGACTGTGAAGTGACTGGGTTCGATCCGGCGGCCGGGTTCGATCAGGAAGCGCCGTTCCCAATGAATGAATTCGATACCGTGATCAGCCTTGGCACGCTTGATACCGCGAACGACTTGCCCGGCGCCTTGATCCACTTGCGCAACGCCCTCGCCCCGGGCGGGCTGGTTCTGGCGAGCCTAGTCGGCGCTGGTTGCCTGACAAACCTGCGCGCCGCGATGTTGGCGGCGGATGGCGACCGCCCGGCCCCACGGCTGCATCCTGCGGTTGATGTCCGCGGCGGCGGGCAGCTGCTCCAGCGCGCTGGCTGGGGCGACCCAGTGGTTGATAGCCGCAGTCTGAGCGTTCGATTCTCAAATTTGGTCAGCTTAGTGGCCGACCT
>JAYTIS010000340.1:0-1734 GCA_043731725.1 Novosphingobium sp. | reverse complement strand
TGATCGATGAGGAAATCGGTGCGGTGAACGACCTGGCCGATCACCTTGGCTTTTCCTCGCGCACGCTTGAGCGGTTTTGCCTCAAGGCGTTCGGGTTTTCGCCCAAGTTGCTGCTGCGCCGCCAGCGCTTTTCGCGCAGCCTCGCCCGGTTCCTGCTCGACCCGGCGCAAACCTGGACCAATACGCTCGACGACCATTATGTCGACCAGGCGCATTTTGTCCGCGATTTCCGCCGTTTCATGGGGATGAGCCCCAGCGCCTATGCCCAGGCCCCGCACCCGATGCTGGCGGCGACCGCGCGCGCGCGTGATGCCGCAGTCGGCGGCGCAGTCCAGGCGCTGCACCGGCCCTGACGGCAAGACGCAGGCCGCTTGCCAAGTTGCCGGGTTCATGCAAATTATCGACAATAAGAATAAGTCGAAACGGGGAAACTTCGGTGTCGCCCAATCAACAAGTAAGTGTGCGGTTTTACCCGCCACCAGAAGATTTGCGTCGGTATTTCACCACCTTTTATGTGGCCGATTTCATGCCGGCCGCCGATCAGCCTTTGCGTGATTCGCTCCAGCCCGAGTGGGCCGGAATGCGCTTCTTCGAACCCCATGGTCCCGAAGCGTGGGTCGAAGGCGGTGAGCCGCACAAAGACGTAAGGTTTTTCGCCAGCGGGCCCAGCTCTCGGCCAACCCATTTCATTATGCCGCGCACACGAATGTGGGGCATTGGGTACCTGCCACTAGGTTGGGCCCGGTACGTTGGCTACAACGCTAGTGTCTGTGCCAATTTGGTCTGCGATGGACGCGTGGATGTGCGTTTGGCCAAGTTTGTGCCATTGGCCGACGGAATCTTCGGCGCCGAACCGGACGAGGCGACCGAACT
This sequence comes from Novosphingobium sp., assembly GCA_043731725.1. GTDB lineage: Bacteria > Pseudomonadota > Alphaproteobacteria > Sphingomonadales > Sphingomonadaceae > Novosphingobium. Next base: position 861 of record JAYTIS010000340.1, on the reverse strand, counting down.
CGAACGGATCATCGCCTTTTTCCGGACGATGGATGCGCCGCCGCATGTCGATGAGCGGCGTATCGTCGCGCTTCATGCCGCTTTGATCGACGAAGGAGTCACCACGGCAACCCAACTCGTCAAACGCGTCGCGGCAAGCCAGCGCACGGTCGAGCGCATCTGCGCCCGCCATTTCGGCTTCTCGCCCAAGCTACTGCTGCGCCGCCAGCGGTTCATGCGCAGCCTGGCCCACTTCATGCTCGACCCCACGCTCAAATGGATCGGGGCGATGGACAGCCATTACCACGATCAGGCCCAGTTCGTGCGCGACTTCCGCGAGTTCATGGGGGTGAGCCCGCGCGAATATGCGTCCACCCCGCACCCGATCCTTGGCCCGATCATGCAGGAACGAAACCGCGTCTACGGCGCGGCGGTGCAGACGCTTGACCGCCCCGACAACGGCGATCCGCGAGCGGCCTGAGCGGAGCCGTTCCGGTCACCCCCGCGCGAATTAGGTTTTGCGATCAGGCCCGGCTTGGCTAAAGCGCGCGGCAACCGAAGATCAGGGACCCAAAACCGTGGATTATGCAGCAACAGGTGAGCAGGCCTTGGCCCGCATTGCGCAGGCGAGCGAAGTCGATGCCCTGGAGCAGCTGCGGGTCGAATTCATAGGTAAGCAGGGCTCGATTTCGGGCCTGCTCAAGTCGCTGGGGGCCATGTCCGCGGACGAGCGCCAGTCAGTCGGTCCGCAGATCCATGCCCTGCGCGAAAGCGTCAGCGCGGCGCTGACGGCACGCAAGGCGGCGCTGGAAGATGCCGAGCTGAGCGCGCAACTGGCGCGTGATACAATCGACCTGACCCTGCCTGCACTAGGCGCTCCGC
>JAYTIS010000339.1:0-1991 GCA_043731725.1 Novosphingobium sp. | reverse complement strand
GCGGTCTTAGTGGCGTCGGCCACTGCGCTCGAATCGCGGGCAATATCTTGCGCCTGAGATGCGACTTCGGGCGAGCAGGCAGTGGTCGGCTGGCCGCCCTTTATCTGCGCGGCGCAGGCGTTCATGTCCTGCGTATACTGTTCGGTCGAGGGTGGTTTGAAGCTAATCCCAAACATGGTCGCGACAATCGCCAGTGCGGCCCCGACGCCGCCGGCAATCTTTTTGTTCTTGGGATCCATGTCCTTGTCGAGGAAGATCAGCGCCAGCAGCGGCAGGAACGCAATTACCGTGATAATCGCGCCGAGCTGGTTTTGGAAAAAGAACTTGGCCGTGTCAGCACGGCTGGCCGGATCCTGCTTGTTAGCCGCCTTCCACATCAGGCTGCCCGCAATCGCGAACACCGCAATCACCACCAACAGCCCGATCAGCAGCGCCAGATTGCCATGATCGAACGCACCTCGTTTGAGGAAGACGATCCCGGCGATTTCGGTTCCGATCGCCACCACCCAAGCCAGCATCGCGAAAATGCGCAGGCGTTTGGCCGCAGCGCCCTGCCCTTGCGTCGCGCGCCATTCTTTGGTGACGTCTACTGGTTCATGGTCGGGCATGTTTAAAACTCCCCAAATCGATACTGCACACAGGGCAGCTTCTCCCTTAATCGTAGAACGGGCAAGGAGTTACGTCCATACCCTCTTAACGGAGTGGGCGCGACGACGAGGCTGGTGTTACTGTCTAGTTGGCAGCAAGCGGGGCGCAGCAGCTTCAAACCACCATTCTTGACATACCCCCTGTTTGTTCTACTCTTGTTCGATCTTTCAGGAGTCGAAACAAGATGGCCCAGTCCAATTTTGTCTATTCAGCCCCGGCCAACGCACCGGCCAACGATGCGGTGCCCGTGCCGCTCTCATTGTCGATCTATGCTGATCGGGCGCATTTGCGCGGGCAGATCCGCGATGATGCGGAATTGGCGGGATTTCGGATAGCGGCGGATGATGCCTTCGCGTTGCTGCTGGAGGCAGAGGCGCAGGCGCTGGGTGAGGTGGTGGTGCTCGATTGCCCAGCCGTTGATGCTGCGACACTGGCTGCGCTGGCCCGACTCGATATGCGCGCCGCGCAGGCCGGAGCGACGCTGGTGGTTTCGACCAGCCTCGCCGCACTGGAGGATGTGTTCGGCTGCCTCGATCAGTCGCGCGCACAGATTCTGATCGAACCCAGCCGGGCTGAACGCGTGCTGGCGCTGGGCCGGGCGCTTGCCGAACAAGGCGGTGCGCGGGTGCGCGAATTGTCGGATGAAGATCGGCTAGCGCTGCTGCGGCTAACCGAACAGGTCACCCAGATCGCCCAAAGACTGGATAAATTGGGCGCTCCGGTCGAGCCCGAACGTGGCGCGCCCGACAGCGCGTTCCGTTTCGAAAGCCCGCGACCGGCGTTTGTCGGGGCAGGTGACGACGAAGACAACGCGCGATTGATCCGCGCGGCGCGCCCGGCTTTGCCCGATCCGCGGCTGGTGCGGCGGATCATTCGCCAGCGGCAATTGCGCGCGCGGTTTTTCGATGGTGACCTGTTTGGCGATCCGGCGTGGGATATGCTGCTCGATCTGACCGCGGCCCGCGCCGAGCATGCCCGGGTTTCGGTCACCAGTCTGTGCATCGCCAGCGGCGTGCCACCCACCACCGCGCTGCGCTGGATTGGTCAGATGACCGAAGGCGGGCTGCTCGAGCGAATCGAGGATGAAACCGATCGTCGCCGCGCTTTCATTACCCTGACCGACAAGGCGGCGGACGGCATGGCGCGCTATTTTGCCGAGATCGGCGCGCAGGCCGCGCGGCTGGTATGACGCGCCATACACCCGATTGACCGCGCGCCATTTCCGCAGCATAGCGCGCTCACCCTTGAAGAGGGGGCCCGCGATGCGGGGCGCTTAGCTCAGTTGGTAGAGCATCTCGTTTACACCGAGAGGGTCGGCGGTTCGAGCCCGTCAGCGCCCACCA
>JAYTIS010000338.1:0-11188 GCA_043731725.1 Novosphingobium sp. | reverse complement strand
GATCGGTGTGGTATTTGCAGCAGCCGGCGTCGCATAGCTGCTGATGGCCAGCAATAATGCCGCCCATCCCGCCCATTTGCCGATGCCTTGCCCAATTCGCATCTCACACTCACTCCGCGCATCGTTGCCGCCTCGGATCTTGCCCGAACGGATAACGTCCAAAAACTTTTCTGCGGCCCTGAATTTCAGACGGTGGGATTGTTTTCCGGCCTGTCTGATTTCCAACACAAGTTAACGCAATCAGGGGGGGTGGTGCAAAGAACATTCGTTCCAGCCCTGAATCTTAACCACCCCAATCCCTAAAAAACTTACGTGAATTGCAATAAATAACTGAGAAACCGGTGTTTTCAACAAAGGGACAAATGGCCCAATGTGGGTCATTTAGTTGATCCAATTGGTTAATCGAAAGCCTTACCGAAGCCGCTGTGGTGATTCTGCAACGCGACTCGGTACCGAATCGCTTCATTTTGCCCAGCCGAGTCGCCTGGACGCACCATGCCCGATTTGGCGGTTGGTCCTTGCTAGCACTGCGCGGCTGTGGAACCGTGCCCATATGGTCGCGCTGCCCTTAGCCATTCACGGTCCCGGTCTTTTGCCCGGGCTGCTGGCGATCCATTTGCTTAACCGGGATCCACAGCAGCCGATATTATTGCTGTCGGGGGATCAGGCACTGGGCGGAGCCCACCTTGAACCCGTGGTAGCTAGTCGGTTGAGCCCGGTGGCAAAAGAGCTGACCCAACCGTTCGTTGTGTCCACTTGGCCGGCATATTACTTGGTCCGCGGCGGCAGTCCTGATTTGCAAGAGGACGAGGTGCTGCTGCTCGATCCGCTGCAGGTCTGGCTTGAATTGCAAGGACGCCTGGACCCGTCGATGATAGTTGCGCCCTGCGGGACCGTGATTTTGGCGGACAGCGTGCTCAGCTGGGACCATGGCAGCACCGAAATCGACCGGCTGATCGACCTTGATCCACTGCTCGGCCGAGGCGGCGAAAGCGAGATTGTCGGGATGGACGCGGCGCGCAGGCTAAGCTTTCCGGTGCTCGCCGATTACGATGCGGCCTGCCTGCGATGGTCGGCGCGACAATACTTGCCCTTGGGCGACGAACGGCTGGTAATCCGAAAATTACCCCACGCCGAGCATCTGATCGGCCAGCAAAGTACGTTCGAGATGCTACTCAACGGATTGACCGGAGCGTCGGACTAGGCAAGGCACCCAGGTCGATGCTTATTCGCTCACTCATTTTCGCTGGGACTGCCCTGATGCCGGTGGCGGCACTAGCTGACCCCGGTTCTCCTCCTGCAACAGACATCGTGGTCACCGGCACCGCCCTAGCTCCGCCACCGGCCGCTCGGGCGTATGCCACGCAGGAAATCGGCGCCGAGCGGTTGGCGGGCAGCGCTTCAGGGCGGATCGAAGACGCACTAAGCAGTGTTGCGGGCTTCCAGCAGTTCCGCCGCTCGGACAGCCGCAGCGCCAATCCTTCGGCGCAGGGGGTAACTTTGCGGTCTTTGGGCGGCAATGCCACCAGCCGAAGCCTGGTGCTGCTTGACGGGGTGCCGATGGCCGATCCCTTTTTTGGCTACATTCCGTTTTCTGCATTGGCCCCCGAACGACTGGCACGGGCGCGGGTGACGCGCGGCGGCGGAGCTGGAGCATTTGGTGCTGGCGCGGTGGCGGGGACGATCGAACTGGAAAGCGCTGGGCCGGGTGAACTAGGCTTGTTCAGCGGCGAGGCCATGAGCGACGACCGCGGTGAGACCGAGGTTTCCGCCACGCTCGCGCCGCGGCTCGGGTCAGGCTTCGCGGTGGCCTCGGCGCGGTGGGATCGGGGGCAGGGGTTCTATACCGCGCCGGCCAGCCAGCGCGTACCGGCCAGCGCCCGCGCTCGCTATGATAGCTGGTCGGCGTCGCTGCGCGGAGTTGCGCCGCTGGCGCCAGACATCGAATTGCAAGCGCGTGGCCTGCTGTTTGGCGATGCCCGGACGTTGCGTTTCATCGGCGCGAATTCAACCAGCAGCGGGCAAGACGCCAGCTTGCGCGTAGTCGGCAAAGGTCTGTGGCAGTTCGACGCGCTAACCTATCTGCAGGCGCGCAATTTCTCGAACGTGGTGATCTCCGCGACCAGCTTCCGCAAGACGCTCGACCAGCGCGCAACCCCGTCGACCGGATGGGGCGGCAAGTTGGAAGTGCGCCCGCCCGTGAGCCGCGCGGTGGTGCTGCGGCTGGGCACCGATTGGCGGGTGGCGGACGGCACGATGTTTGAAGATGCCTATTCGGGCGTCACTGGCCTGGTTACTGCACGGCGCCGCGCCGGCGGGCGCACCAGCGACTTGGGGCTCTACACCGAAACCGACTGGCGGCTGGGCGCGCTGACCCTGACTGGCGGGCTGCGGGCCGATCACTGGAGCATCACCGGGGGTAATTTCACCCAGGCGAATGCCGCCGGCACGGTCACGATCAGCAACCGCTTTGCTGACCGCACAGGCTGGCAGACCTCGCTGCGCGGCGGGGCGGTGCTGCATCTGGGTCAGACGCTAGGCGGCGGGCTGGACCTGCGCGGTTCGGCCTATACCGGGCTGCGCCTGCCCACGCTCAACGAACTCTACCGGCCGTTTACCGTCTTCCCGGTCACCACCCGCGCCAATGCAGCCTTGGTCAATGAGCGGCTGGTCGGCTTTGAAGCCGGGTTCGACTGGACCCCTGGTGACACGTTTCACCTGTCGGCCACCGCATTCGACAACAAGGTCGAGCACGCCATCGCCAATGTCACCATCGGCGCTAACCTGCGCGAGCGGCGCAATGTCGATGCGGTCCGGGCGCGCGGGGTTGAATTGGGGCTGGGTGCGCGACTTGCCACAATCAGCCTCGATGCTTCACTCGCTTGGACTCATGCGCGGCTCGAGACGAGCGGCGCATCGCCGGCACTCAATGGCAAGCGCCCGGCGCAGACGCCTGAGCTGGCAGCCAGCGCCACGCTGACCTGGCACCCGCGCCCAGGCTGGCGGCTGGCGCTAACTGCCAAACACGTAGGCGCGCAGTACGAAGACGATTTGCAGACCGATCTGCTACCCGCTGCGACCACGCTCGATGCCTTTGCCGCGCTGCCGCTGGGTAAGCGCGTACAACTGGTTTTGCGCGGTGAAAACCTGACCGGCACAACCGTGATCACCCGCAATCAGGCCGGCTCGGTCGATTTGGGCGCACCGCGCACCCTGTGGGCCGGATTGCGCATTTCCATCGGCCGCTGATTGGCTTAAGACAGGTAGCAATAAACCACCGGAGAGCAGACCATGGCCACTCAGCTAAATGCGCACGCACGCAATCTCGATTGCACCGAACAAGAATGGCAAGTCCGCCTGCAGCTGGCCGCGTGCTATCGGATCTTCGATCATCTTGGCTGGTCCGAATCGATCTACAACCACATTTCGGTCAAGGTCCCCGGCGAAGAAGGGGCCTTTCTGATCAACCCGTTCGGTTTGCTTTACTCGGAAGTCTGCGCCTCGAACCTGGTCAAGATCGATCTCGATGGCAACAAGCTTGATGCCAATCCCTATCCGGTCAATCGGGCCGGGTTTGTCCAACACGGCCTGTTCCACCGTCACGTGCCTTGGGCTCATGCGATCTGCCACACGCACACCACCGCGACTATGGCGGTCTGTAGTGTTGAAGGCGGTTTGCAGCCGGTCAATTTTTATGCCTGCAATTTTGCCGGGCGGCTGGCCTATCACGACTTCGAAGGAATCACCGTTCGCGAAGAGGAAGGCGCGCGGCTGCTGGCCAACCTGGGCGAAGGGCGGATCCTTATGCTCAAGAATCACGGGCCAGTCATCCTGGGCCGTTCGTTGCCCGAGGTGTTTATCACGCATTGGTCGTTGCAGCGGGCCTGCGAAATCCAGTTGGCGACAATGAAAATGGGCAAGCCGCTAATCGTGTCGGACGAGGTGGTCGCAACTCACCAGCGCGATTTGCACGAAGGCAACGTCCCGGGCATGGCGCCCGGCCAGGCCGATTTCGACGCCTGGACCCGGGCGATCGACAAGGTCGACCGCAGCTGGCGCGACTGACGCAGCGCTCATGCCCCGCCTGACCGTCAACGGCCGCGCGGTCGAGCTGCGGATGGATCCGCAGACCCCCTTACTATGGGGCCTGCGCGATGCGGCCAACCTCACCGGGACCAAATATGGCTGCGGCGAGGGGGATTGCGGCGCGTGCATGGTGCTGATCGATGGTGAAGCCTTGCGCAGCTGCCTGATCAGTTTGGCCGAGGTCGAGGGGCGCAGCGTTACCACGATCGAAGGTCTGTCGCCCGATCGCAGCCATCCGGTCCAGCAGGCCTTGGTGGCCGAACAGGCGATCCAATGCGGGTTTTGCACCCCCGGCATCGTGATCGCAGCCGCCGCGCTGCTGGCGCGCAATGCTGATCCCAGCGCCGAGGATATTGCCACTGCTGTGCCAAACTTGTGCCGTTGCGGGGTCTATCCCCGGTTGGTCCACGCGGTCCAGCGCGCCGGGCGGGTGATGCGCCGACTGGAAACAATCAGCGCCGCGCCGGTGCCGGGGATCACGCCCGAAGACGCCGCCCGCGCGGTGCCGGCGATGAAGCCAGTTTAGCACAGTATTTGATCCGCGCTGTCAGCCGCGCGCGGGCACTCTTTTTGCAGGGTCGAGCAGAATGAAAGCAACAATCTGGCACAACCCCGGCTGCGGGACGTCGCGCAAGACACTGGCGATTTTACGCGAGACGCCGGGGCTGAACTTGAGCGTGGTTGAATATCTGCGCCATCCACCGAGCGCCGCCAAGCTTGCCCAGCTTTACCGCGATGCGGGCCTTACCCCGCAGCAAGGTCTGCGGCTGCGCGGGACGGATGCCGAAGAGCGCGGGCTGTCGCGTGCTGATGGCACGGCGGTGCTGGCCGCGATGGCGCTGGAACCCCGGCTGATTGAGCGGCCGTTGGTGGAAACTGAAAAAGGTGTGCGACTGTGCCGGCCGCAGGACTTGGTGCGCGAGATTCTCTAGCGGTCGGGTTGCAACAGCGAAGCATCGCTAGTCATCCCTTTAAGTCCCAGCACGATCACTGCTACGCACAAGGCCTCGATCACGGCAAAGCCGATCCAAGGCGAATGGCCATAGAGCCAGACCCCGATTGCCGGCGCCACGATATAGGACGCGCCGTTGACCGAGGCGATGATCCCGGCCGATTGGCCTTGTTCGGCGCGACTTACCGCGAGCGACGCGCCTGCGGTAAAGCCAGGACGGAACAAGCCGAAACCCAACGATATCATCGCAACAGCGATGGTGATGGCATGCAGATCATGCGCCACCGAAAGCAGGCCGGTGCCCGTAGCCGCGATCACAATTCCCCACAGGCATGAAGCCCGCGGACCGAGTTTTAGCGTGGGGATCACGCCCCACTGGGCCAGCAGCGTAGCCATGGCTCCGGCCATCAGCACCAGTCCGATAGGGCCGGCCCCGGCATTGGGCGATCCGCGCAGTCCCAGTCGGTCGAGCACCAGAAAACCAACGATGCCCATTGCCGCCGCTTGAGCATGTCCGCCCAAAACGCCAGCGACCAGCCACGGCCGCATTCGCGCATCGGTCCAACGCAGCTTGGGAATGGCACCGTGTAGGTCGCTCGGTTCGGGATCGGGCTGGCTCTCGCCCAAACTCGAATCCGAATTCGAACTGAACGGCAGCGGCACCACTGCCCCGCGCGCAGCAAAGGCCGGGGTATCATCGGGCAGCCAGACCCGGAGCGCGATAAACACCACCACGGCGATCAGCGTAAAAGCAATGAACGGCCCGACCAAGCCCAGTCCAGGCAGGATGAAATAGGGGGCGAGCGCCGGACCCAACACCGTGCCGAGGCCGAAGCTGGACGAAATGAGCGACAGCGCCTTGGTCCGCTCTTCGCGGCTGGTGCGGCTGGCAACATAAGCCTGGACCGACGGCGGCGCGGCCGAGCCGAAACCGCCGTAGAGCGAGCGGAAAGCGGCAAACAGCAACAACGTACCAACGCCCGATAGCACCCCGTGCAGCCCCAGCCACAGGGCAAGTCCGCACAAGGAAAAGCTCGCGATGAACCCGGTCAGCCCGATCGCCATCATCGCTTTGCGCCCGCGTCGGTCAGAGCGCCGCGCCCACAGCGGCGCACAGATCATCCACAGCAGCGCCGACCAGGTGTATGCCAGGCTGATCCAGAAATCCTGTACCTTCAGCGCGGTCCCGATCGAGGGCATGACCGACTGCATGGCGGTGTTGCCTGCGGCGGTCACCAGCATCACGGCAAACAGCAAGGCAACCCGCGCTCGGGGCAAGCTGGCGGTGGTGCCAGGCTGGCCGGCAGGCTTGTCAGGATCGGCGCGGGACATCGGTTCGTCGCTAGTCTTCTCGCTCTTGCCTTGCAATGGCGGGACAAATTTGTGAAGGGCGCAGGTATATTCTGCGAAATTCAGGACCGGCTAACCAGCATGACCACTTCCGAGCTCGCCCAACAGACGCTGGGCCAACGCGCGAAGCGCAGGATCATGCGCGCCATGGGTCCGTGGGGGGTGTTCCTGCAAGGGTTTATCGAACACCCGGTCATGGTCGGCTCGATCATCCCCTCTTCGCATTACACAATCGCAAAAATGCTGGCCCCGGTTAACTGGAACGCGTGCAAGCTATTTGTCGAATACGGCCCGGGGGTTGGTACCTTTTGCCGCCCGGTGCTGGCTAAACTGCCGCGCGACGGACAGCTGATCGTGATCGACACCAATCCGCTGTTCATCGACTATCTCAAAGCGACGATCTCCGACAGCCGGTTCGTACCGGTGCTGGGTTCGGCAGTGGACGTAGAAGCGATTGTCCGCGCTCGTGGCCACGATCATGCCGATTATGTTCTTTCGGGCCTGCCGTTTTCTACTCTGCCCGACGGGATCGGCCCAGCCATTGCCGCCGCCACGCACCGGGTGCTGCGCCCCGGCGGTGCCTTCTTGGTCTATCAGTTTTCAGCCAAGGCGCGCAATTTTATGGCCAAGCATTTCGCCCGGATCGATGCGGGGTTCGAAGCGCTCAACATACTGCCGTGCAGGCTGTTCTGGGGCTGGAAAGACTGATCTCGCTATTTGATCGTGCCCAATGTCGATTATCTTGCCGGACCTACCACCTGCCGGTAACTCGCCGCGATCACCGCGACAAAGGTGGCGAGCAGCGCTGCCTGGACCAGACACGCGATCAAAGCCCCGACCAGCGCCGCGCCCGCCGCGCCGGCGATCAGCGTCGTTATTAGCACCACTGCGGCTGTGATCAGCCAACCGACGATCCGGAACGCCACGAAAATCAGCAGAATGAACACCAACAGCTGCCAGCCGATTCCCTGGGTTGCAGCGAACGAGCCGCGCAAGGCCAGCACCGGATTGCGCTGACCGCTCAGCAGCACTGCGGGACCGGCGAAGGCAAATCGCACGAGCATATAGAGAATTACCACCGTGCCGATTACCGCTGCGACCTGTATTAAGGAAAGCGAGCCGGTCAGCCCAATCAGCATCACCGGGATCAACCCGGTCAGGAAACTTCCCGCCAGTGCCAGCACCAGCGCGGCCAAAAAACTCGGCGCGGCGCGGGCAGCTTGGCGCATTGCCTCGCTCACTGTGGGGCGCGCCGGATCGGCGAGCAGTGCCAAGGTGACCAGCATGCCGAAGAATTGCACTGCCATAACCGCAATCAGCGGCAGCCAGTTGGCGTCGAAATAGACCCCCAGCCGTTCTAACAATTGCGCGGCCTGCTGCCCGGCGACCGGTTCGGGTACCGGGGCGAGCATTTGCAGCGCAAAGTTGGGCAGGATCGAAAAAACCCCCAGCACCGCCAGCAACACTTCGCGGTTGGAAAGCAGCGCCCCCGTCGCCTCGTCCCATATTTTCATCGTGTCGAAGCGCGGCCGGGCGCGGCGCTCGACCGGCGGGGGCGGGGTTTGCGGTGAAACAGGTGTGTTCATGCCCCTTGATAACCACAGCATTTGCCGCCACGCAAATGCTCGATGCGTGATGGCCTCCCTGTTGACCTGGAATGGCGCCGTGACAGCGCCCCGGTACCCTATCGTGAGGCGCTGGAGGCGATGACTGTGCGCAACGCTGAAATTGCTGACGGTGCGGCTCGTGAGCTGATCTGGTTGCTCGAACATCCGCCAGTTTACACCGCCGGAACTAGCGCCGCCGCCGCCGAATTGCTCGATCCCCGGTTCGAAGTGGTCGAGGCCGGACGCGGCGGTCGTTATACCTATCACGGGCCGGGCCAGCGCATCGGGTACGTGCTGCTCGATCTGAAACGCCGGACGCGCGATGTGCGCGGCTTCGTCCACGCGCTTGAAGGCTGGGTGATCGATACGCTGGGAGATTTTGGAGTGCCCAGCTGGCGCGCCGAGGGCCGGATCGGGATCTGGACCACCGACATCGACGGGCGTGAGGCCAAGATCGGCGCGATCGGGGTGCGCATCCGGCGCTGGGTGACGATGCACGGCTTCTCGGTCAATCTGGCCCCGGATTTGGCGCATTTTGACGGGATCGTACCATGTGGGATCGACCAGTTCGGGGTGACTAGTCTGGCCCGGCTAGGGATTGCGATTGATTCGACCGCTTGGGATGCGGCATTGCAGGCGCGAGCCGCGGCATTCCTCGCCGCGCTGGAGCGCCCCTGCGGCGAGGAGGCTGCGTAATGAAAACTGGTTTGGCGGTGCTGATCGCCGTGCTCGCGCTGAGCGGGTGTAAGGGTGAGCCCAAGAAAGATGCTGGGGCTGGCACCGCGCAGGGCGACGTGTTGCCCGGTGCGGCCAGCGATGCGATGCTGCCGCTCGATACAGTAAAGTCGCAGGCTCCGCTCGCGCCCAGAACTGAGGCTGGCGATGCAGTGAACGTTAAGCCGGGCAAGCGCGGAGGAGTGCCGTCCGCTGCTGCTTCAACCGGCGCTGCCGAAGTAATGCCCCTTCCCAGCTCCAGCCCCAGCCCAGCAGAAACGTCTGCCGCAAACTAACTCCGCGCTATTCCTCCATCCCCAAGACCCTGAGTGCGAGCTTGTAATGCGGCATGTCGATCATCCGCCTGTCGATCTGCAGGGTGCCGACCCCGGGATTACCCTTGAATGCGGCGACGATTGCGCGGGCTTCGTCGAGTTCTTCCTCACTTGGCGTGAAGGCTGCGTTGATCACTTCGATCTGCGCAGGATGGATCGCCAGCATTCCCGCGAAGCCATCAGCGCGGGATTCTTCGGCGGCGCGTTTCAGTCCCTTGGTGTCAGCAAAATCGGCATGAAGTGTGTCGATCGCCATGACGCCGCTGGCATGCGCGGCCAGCAACGTCTGAGTGCGGGCATAGCGAAAAGTATCGGTCCAACGCCCGTCTTTGTCGCGCTTACGGGTGGCGCCGAGCGCAGCCGAGAGGTCTTCGGCGCCCCAAGTTAGCCCAGCCAGCCGCGGCATTGACACACTGCCATAGCTGGAGATCGATACCGCCGCTGCCGCCGTCTCACTCACCAGCGGCATGATCTTGACTGCATTGGGAGCGAGCCCGCTGCGACTTTCAAGCTCGTAGATCTCGGCCGAAAGTTGCTGCACCGATTCGGGACCCGCGCTTTTGGGCAGCATGATCCCGTCGGGCGCCCCCGGAAGAACCGCCAGCAGGTCTTCGCGCCATTGCCGACTGTCGAGCGCGTTGATCCGCACCCAACGCCCGATCCGTTTGCCGCCGAGGACCTGTTCGCGGTGCGCCGCGAGCCAGGTTCCGGTTAGTTCACGCGCGGCGGCTTTGTTTTCTGCCGCAACCGAATCCTCAAGATCGAGGATCAGCATGTCGGCGCCGGTGGCCACAGCCTTGCTCAGCTTTTTCTCGCTGTCCCCCGGAACGAATAACCATGACCGCACTGGCATCGTGTCAGACCTTTCCGCAATCAAGCCGGCACCAAGGCCGGGTAATCGATATAGCCTTCGGGTCCTGGCAGATACCAGCTTTTCGGAACGTTAACGTTGGGCGACCATTCAGCCCCGACGCGGATCCGCTCGGCGAGATCGGGGTTGGAGATGTAGGGACGACCGAAGCTGATCGCATCGCAGCGTCCAGAGCCGACATCGGCTTCGGCTTGCCCGGCCGTGTAGTCCGAATTGAGCATCAGCGCGCCGGTGTAAATGCTGCGAATCAGGGCATCTTGCTGAGGCACATCGGTGCGCCCGAAAGTGCCCTCCGGGCTAGGCTGGCGTAGTTCGACAAAACTCACGCCCAGCTCTTGCAGAACAAGCGCGGCCTGGCCGAAGATGCTTGCTGGATCAGGATCATCACAGCCTTGCGATTCGCCATTGGGCGACATCCGGATCGAAACCCGGTCTGGCCCCCATACTGCGATCAGTGCTTCAAGGACCTCGCGCATAAACCGAGTGCGGTTTTCCGGGCTGCCGCCATATTCATCGGTGCGGTGATTGGTTCCGGCGCGCAGGAACTGATCGATCAGATAGCCGTTCGCGCCGTGCAGTTGGACCCCGTCGAACCCGGCTGCTTTGGCATTGCGCGCAGCGCGGGCATAATCGCCTACGATCCGCTTGATGTCGTCGAGCGTAGCGGCGCGTGCCTGTTCGTACGGTTTGCGCCCGGTGGGGGTATGCGCGTGGTCGGGCCCGGTGGTGGCGCTGGCCGAGACACTTGGCTGTCCGCCGAGAAAATCGGGGTGAACAAGCCGCCCCATGTGCCATAACTGCAACACGATCTTGCCGCCTTCGGCGTGGACCGCGGCCGTGACCGGTTGCCATCCCTCGACTTGCGCGTCGTTCCAGATGCCGGGCGCGGCGGGCCAGCCGAGGCCTTCGACGCTGATTCCGGTGGCTTCGGAAATGATCAGCCCGGCCCCGGCGCGTTGGCGATAATATTCGGCCATCATGGTATTGGGGACTGATCCGGGATCGGAACGGCCGCGGGTTAGCGGGGCCATGATGATGCGATTTTTGGCGGTGAATGCGCCCAGCTGAAGCGGCTGAAACAATGCGTCGTGCAAGTGGGTTCTCCGATGGATTTCGTTTTGCAATCTTTGGCCGGTCGCTAAGGCAAGCGCATGGGCAATGCAATGGGGGCCGCGCCGGCTGCGCCGCGGAACTGGAAATGGACACATTTTGCCGCGCTGATGGGCGGCAATGTCGCGCTGGCGCTGGGCCCGTGGTCGGTCCGGCTGGCCGA
>JAYTIS010000337.1:0-4368 GCA_043731725.1 Novosphingobium sp. | reverse complement strand
AGGCAGTTTTCCGGGTGGCTGAACTATCATGAGCGAAGTGGGTTCGGTTTTGGCAGTTGCGACCAGCGACGCGGCCGACCAACTGGTTAGCGCAGCCGAGCCGCTGGCGGATTTGCAGCGGGCCTGTGGCGGCACCGTGCCGGGCTCAATTGCCATTCCCGCTTTACAAGAACTGGTGGCCAAAGCTCGTGGCTACGGCCTAAAATTGGCGCGCGCTATTCGCGCACACGATGGCCGTGAAATGATAACGGCTTGGATTGAGGTCGAACCGGCCGAGGACGGCGGTTGCATTATCCGCGTGACCAGTTGGCAAGGCGGGCCACTTGCGCCCGAAGATCCCACGGTACTCAGCGCGCACCGGGCTGCGATTGACCGCACACTGGCTGAATTGTCAGCGCAACTTGATGCCGGCCAACTAGTGCGCAGCGTCGAGTTCTGTGCGCCCGACTTAGCCGGACTGGGAGCCGCGATGCTGGCCGGACTGGGCCAGCCGTGGACTGATTTTATCGAGATCGACGGGGCCGCTCACGAGCAACCCATGCACTGGCGCTTGCTCGATGGTGCGAACGTCAAAATCGCAGGATCGGAGCGGGGCTGGCGTGCTAACCTATTGCCGCATGCCATGCCCGGTGGCAGCCCAATGGGCTTTGAACTGTGCCTAACCGCCGAAACCCCGCTCGCCGTTTTGTCTGAAGTTGCAGCATTGACACCCACCCTTCCGACTAACAGCAAAGGACTGGTAGGCCGGGATATTGCGCCGGTGCTGCGCCAGCCAATTGCGCGGATAATCGCCAACGCCGAAACGATTCGGACCAAAATGGCTGGGCCGATAGCCGAGGAATACAGCCAGTACGCCGCCGACATTGCCTCCGCTGGCCAGCATTTGCTAGCACTGGTCGAAGACTTGGCCGATCTTGAAGTGGTTGAGGCCGATCAGTTCAACACCGCGCCCGATCGCATCGATCTGGCCGACGTCGCGCGCCGCGCCGCCGGTATTCTAAGTGTGCGCGCGCAGGAACGCGGAATCACGATTGATCCGCCTAAGCTGGGTGAACATTTGCCGGCCATCGCGGAATTCCGACGGGTGTTGCAGGTGTTGCTCAATTTGGTCGGCAACGCGATCCGATACTCTCCCGACAATTCGCAAGTCTGGATCAGGTTGGAAGATGCTGGCGGTCGCGCGCGGCTGATCGTTGCCGATCAGGGTCCCGGATTGTCCGACGAGCAGCAGGTTAAAGTTTTCCAAAAGTTCGAACGGTTGGGCCGCAGCGGCGAGGATGGTGGATCTGGCCTCGGCCTCTACATCTCACGCCGCTTGGCGCGCGCGATGGGCGGCGATCTGCACGTCGAAAGTGCGCCCGGGCAGGGCGCGCGATTTGTGCTGGAAGTGCCGGCCGATCTACTGGCGCTGGCCCCCACTACGGCGAAGTAGAACCACCACGAGCAGCCCGACCGCAGCTAGAATTGCACCATTATACGCCCACTGGCGATCAGCCAGCATGAAGCTGCTGGCGGGCCACATGATAATGCCCAAACCCTGACCGATCCACAGCAGTCCCATCAAGACCGCCAGAACCGCGATCACCATAATCAGCATACGCACTAAGCCCATCGACTATCTCCCGCCCACGGCACTTTGAGCGCGCCGTCCGACACGGGGTGTCGGCGATTGCTTAGCGCTTGTCGAGCGAAACGTAATCGCGGGCGGTCGGGCCAGTGTAGAGCTGGCGTGGCCGCCCGATTTTCTGGCCGGGGTCCGAAATCATCTCGTTCCATTGCGCCACCCATCCGACGGTGCGCGCCAGCGCGAACAGTGCGGTGAACATCGTGGTCGGGAAGCCGATCGCCGACAGGATAATGCCCGAATAGAAATCGACGTTCGGGAACAGTTTCTTCTCAATGAAGTAGGGGTCGCTGAGCGCGAGTTCCTCAAGCCGCAAAGCCGTTTCGAACAGTGGATCGGTTACCTTGAGTGCTGCAAACACCTCGCGCAAGGTGGATTGCATCACCGTCGCTCGCGGGTCGTAGTTTTTGTAAACACGGTGACCGAAGCCCATCAGGCGGAACGGATCGTTCTTGTCCTTGGCCCGCTCAATATAATGCGGTATTTTATCCGGGGTGCCGATTTCCTTAAGCATGTTGAGCGCAGCCTCGTTAGCCCCGCCGTGCGCCGGACCCCACAGGCAAGCAATCCCGGCCGCAACGCACGCGAATGGATTGGCTCCTGACGAGCCAGCAAGCCGGACGGTCGAGGTCGAAGCGTTTTGCTCGTGATCGGCGTGCAGGATAAAAATGCGATCCAGCGCGCGTTCGACAATCGGGTTTACCACATAGCGTTCCGCCGGTACCCCAAAGGTCATGCGCAAGAAATTGCCGGTATAACTCAGCGAATTGTCCGGATAGACGAACGGTTGACCGACCGAATACTTGTACGCCATCGCTGCGATGGTGGGCATTTTGGCGATCAGCCGGTGCGAGCTGATCCGGCGGTGGATCGGATCGGCGATGTCAGTAGAATCGTGATAAAATGCGGATAGCGCGCCAACCACGCCGCACATGATCGCCATTGGATGCGCGTCACGACGGAATCCTCGGTAAAACGTGGAAAGCTGCTCGTGCAGCATCGTATGGCGGGTGATCGTATGCGAAAATTCGTCAAGCATCATCTGGTCAGGCAGCTCACCGTTGAGCATCAGATAACAAACTTCCATGAAGCTGGAGTGTTCAGCCAGTTGCCCGATCGGATAACCACGGTGCAGCAGCACCCCTTCGTCGCCATCAATATAGGTCAGCGCGCTTTCACAGCTCGCCGTCGATGTGAAACCGGGATCAAAGGTGAACATGCCGGTCTGGGCGTAAAGCTTGCGGATATCGATTACGTCGGGTCCGACCGTTCCTGACACGATGGGAAAGCTATGTTCGTCATTACCCGCGATCAGCCTGGCGTCGTTGCTCACCTCTAATTCTCCTTACCCTGACCGGACCGGGCTGGAACTCCGCACCCCGGCAGCCCTTTGCCCCAGGATCGCACCGCATACCAGCCATTCCGGCAATTGAACTTTACCTTGGGGAGGAGGCCAACGGGTTAGCATCACCATAGGGGTGCGCGCCAGTGATTCTGCGCCCCTCACTATTGGGAGTGCTTGCCATAGCGCGCCCCTTCCTGTCAGGTATCCATCATGGCTAGCGATGCCACTCCCCTGGTGCCGATGGGCAGCGATGCGCCAGATAGCGCTGCACTGCAACATAAAGAGTGGCGCAAGCTTCCAAACTTGTCCAGCGGACTTGCAGGAGCCGAGCAATTCCTTGCTGCATCGCAGTTTGAACTTGGCCCATGGCTGGTCGTGGGTTTTGCGGCCGGCATCGCCGCCTGGTTTGCGGCGGCCAACGCGTGGCAGTGGTTGGGGATAATCGCCTTGGCCGCAGGGAGCGCGCTGGCCGCGGCCGCGGCGTTGCTCGCGGATGGGCGCTATCCGTACCTGCGGCGTAGCGGGCTGCTGGCTGGGCTCGCCGTGGCGTTCGGCTGTAGTTTTGTGTGGGGTAAGTCAGCGCTGGTCGGCACCGTGCCGCTAGCCCGGCCGACCGTAGCCTGGTTGACCGGACGCCTGCTGGTCCGCGAAGAACAGCCTGCCGAGCAGCGCGTACGGTTGCGCCTGGCGACCCGCGAGCCGGGCACTGGCCGGGCGGTGCTGGTGCGGGTCAATCTGGATAACAGCAATGATCGGCCAGACCTGGTCGAAGGTACGGTAGTGCGGCTCCGGGCCCGGCTCGTTCCGCCCGCTCCGCCGATGCTGCCCGGCGGCTATGATTTCGCCCGCGCGGCTTGGTTTTCTGGCATTGCCGCAACTGGGACAGTGCTGGGCCCGGTGACGGTGGTTAGCCCGGGCGAGCAAGACGGTGCGCTTCGGCGCCTGCAGCGCAGCCTGTCGCACCATGTCCGTGAGAACCTGCAGGGCTCACCAGGCGCACTGGCGGCCGCGTTTGCGAGCGGCGACCGCGGTGCGATTGCGCCAGCGGACGAGGATGCGATGCGCGATGCCGGCCTCACGCATCTGCTCTCGATCAGCGGGCTGCATGTGAGTGCGGTGATCGCCGCGGCTTACTTCATTGCCCTACGCTTGCTGGCATTGCTGCCGTGGCTCGCGCTGCGAGTGCGAGTGCCGATTTTGGCGGCAGGCGTGGGAGCGATGGCTGGGATCGGTTACACCTTGCTGACTGGGGCCGAAGTGCCCACGATCCGCTCGTGCATTGCCGCAGTGCTGGTCATGTTGGCGCTGGTCCTGGGACGCGAACCGCTGAGCATGCGGATGATTGCCGTGGCGGCGCTGTTGGTCTTGTTGATCTGGCCCGAGGCAATGGTCAGCCCGG
>JAYTIS010000336.1:0-3564 GCA_043731725.1 Novosphingobium sp. | reverse complement strand
TTCCAGGTCGATGGCTCGCTCAAGCTTGGCGAAGCGCACACGCTGCGCGCGGGCCTGTTCTACCAACAGGACCAAAGCCGCTCGAACAGCATCAACCGCATATTTCCGGCGGACGGCTTCGGCAACCAGACCAGCGACGTTCCGCTCGTAGTACCGGTAAGCGAGCGCCTGACCGGCCGCGATTGGTCCGCCTATGTGCAGGACGAATGGAAGCTGGGCGAAGTTGTCACGGTGAATGCCGGGCTGCGCTACGATCATTCCAAGAGCCAGATCAGCGAGAGCCAGCTCAGCCCGCGCATCGGGCTGGTCTGGACGCCTGACACAGCGACCACCGTTCACCTCGGCTATGCCCGCTACTTCACCCCGCCTCCGCTGGTCCTGATCGGCCAGGGCACGCTGGCCGCCTTTGTCGGAACCACCGGCACGCCACCAAACGTCACCTCCGACCCGATCCGCTCGCAGCGCGAGAATCTGTTCGATATCGGGCTGCAGCGCGAGTTTGGTGGCCGCCTGACGCTCGGCATCGATGTCTATTACAAGCTTGCCACAAACCTGCTCGATGATGCCGCGCTGGGCACCCTCAGGATATCCTCGCCGTTCAACTACGCCAAGGCGCGCAACTGGGGGGTGGAACTCAGCGCCAGCTACGCCAAGGGCCCGTTGCACGTATACGGCAACCTTGCACGGGGACAGCAGCAGGCAAAATCAATCGTTTCCAATCAGTTCCTATTCGAACCTGCTGTCGTGACTTACACTGGCACGAATTATATCTTCACCGATCATTCGCAGAAATGGACGGCTTCCGGCGGGGTTCAGCTCGATCTCGACGACGGGATCGGCAAGCTGCGGCCAGCGTTCGATTTCATTTACGGCAGCGGTCTCAGATCTGACGATCCGATTGGCCATGTGCCCAATGGCGGCACCTTGCCATCGTACCTCGTGGCCAACTTCGGGCTGGCCCAGGTGATCGGCAGCGAGGAGCACGGCTGGACCTTGCGATTCGACGTCATCAACCTGTTCGACAAGGTTTACCTGCAGGCGGACGGTTCGGGCGTGGGCGCCGGGCAGCCGGTCTGGGGCCAGCGTCGCGGGTTCTTTGTGGGGCTGCGCAAGTCGTTCTAGGCGGCTTGCAACGCCGCGCAGGCACCCCATATCCCGGTCAATTCCGGCGATCACACCCCGCCGATGTGGACAGTCCCATGATCGAAGTCCGTCCGTTTACCAGCCTCGGCCATGCCGATCACGGCTGGCTCAATGCCGTGCACCATTTTAGCTTCGCCAATTACCACGACCCGGCCCGGATGGGCTGGGGCGCCTTGCGCGTTTGGAATGACGATACCATCGCTGCGCAGAGTGGCTTCCCCCCGCATCCGCACCGCGACATGGAAATCATCACCTTCGTGCGCAGCGGCGCGATCACCCATCAGGACAACCTTGGCAACAAGGGCCGGACCGGTGCCGGCGATGTTCAGGTGATGAGCGCCGGGACCGGGATCACGCATGCCGAGTTCAATCTGGAGGATGAGCCCACCACCCTGTTCCAGATTTGGATAGAAACCGACCGCCAGGGCGATGCGCCACGCTGGGGCCAGCGCGAGTTTCCCCACGGGACCCGGGCCGGGCGCTGGGAAGTGGTTGCGAGCAGCTCCCCGGAGGCAGATGATGCCCTGCTGATCCGCGCCGATGCGCGGGTGCTGGCGGCCACGCTCAAGGCCGGTGAAACCATCGCATTGCCGCTCGATCCCGATCGCCACCAGTACCTGGTCGCAGTCGGCGGCGAGATCGACGCCAACGGCCAGCGCGCGGCACCGCGCGATGGCGTGGCGATCACCGGCGAAGCGCTGCTTACCGTAACCGCGCTGGCGGACACCGAATTGGTCCTGGTCGATAGCCGCTGACCGGTCCGCCCAAACGGGCCAGAGTTAGGGCTAACGAAAAATTACCATATTTCGCTTAGTCCGGCCTCATGACCAACGGGACCATGCCCCGCTGCCTTGAACAGCTCCTTCCGTCCAGCGCGCGGAAGGGGTTGATTTCGTTCGCCAATCATTGCTGGCATCCGGAACATTACGAGGGCCGCTGCTGATGTGGCCGTTCAACCGTAAACCCAAGCAGAAAAAGCGCCCGACGCGCCTGCGGATATTCGTCTGGGCCTGCGTGATCGCCGGATTTGTCGCCGCGATCCAGTTGCTGTTGCCGCTCGAGGATATCTACCGCGGTGGCCGCAACTACCTGCGGGCCAAGCCTGCCGACGGGCACGTGGTTGTGGTCGCGATCGATGAACGCTCGATCCGTGATCTTGGAACACTCAACTATTCGCGCTTGAACGATGTTGCGATGGTCGAAAACCTGCTCAAGGCTGGCGCCAGTCGAATCTATTACGACAAGGCTTTTGCGGACCGTGTGGATGAGAAGGGCGATGCGGCATTCGCCAAGACCATTGCCGAAAATCCCAATCGGATTTTCCTTGGCGCAACGATCCTGCCCAACAACACCACTGGCCTTAGCGAGATTGTCAGGCCGACCAAGCCGTTCGCCGACGTGGCACAAATGCGTTCACTGACCGGCCGCATCGCACCATTCTCACTCGCCGCGGAACTCGATTATTCGACCAGAATCGACGGAAAGCTGGTGCCAGGAATTGCAGCCGATATCGCTGGCCGAAATACAAAGACCGAAGGTCACTTCCGTCCCGACTGGTCAATCCAGGTCAAATCCGTGCCGACAATTCCATATATCGACATTTTAAACGGAAAATTCGACCCCAAGAGCGTTGCTGGCAAGGACATCATCGTTGGCAAGACTACGGTCCTGTCCGCAGACTGGCTGCAAGTGGCAGGCCAGAAATGGTTTCCGGCAGTCTATACTCATGCGGTTGGCGCGCAGACCCTGGGCGTCGGCAACCCGATCGATATCGGCGCTCTGCCTGCTTATTTGGTGGCGATTTTCTTTGCCGCATTGTTCCTGCGCGCGCGCACCCGCCGCCGCGCTGGTTTCACTGTGTTGGCGGTGGTTGGTTTTGGTGCTGTCGCACCTTTCCTGCTTGATTCCTATCTTGTCACTGCGGACTTCCTGCCGGCTTACCTCCTGTTCGGGATCGTTGCAGTGCGGGCGACCGCCCATCGCGACCTGCTCGAAGCAAGCAGGCGCAACGCGGGTACGCTGATGCCCAACCTTTCCGCTTTGCGCGAAGAACGGCTGGCCGCCCTGCGCCCGGTGATCGCCTTGCGCATCCGCAATTATGCGGCCATCGGGGCCAGCTTCGCTGACCCGGTCGAAGACGAGCTCGTCTCAGAGATTGCCCGGCGCCTAAATGTGCCGGGACATGCTACGACCTATTATCAGGCCGAAGACGTCCTCTACTGGCTGGCCCCTGAGCTCAACGCGAACGATCTACGTGGGCATGTCGAGGGCCTCGCGCGGCTAATCGAAAGCCATTTCGTCATCCGCGAACGCAAGGTCGATGTGCAGATGGCATTCGGCATCGACATGGACATCTCGCGGCCAGTTGCCAATCGTATTGGCCGGGCACTTCTTGCCGCCGATAACGCCGCGAGCAACCAG
>JAYTIS010000335.1:0-2246 GCA_043731725.1 Novosphingobium sp. | reverse complement strand
AGGCCCGCGCGCGTTCGCCGCCCGAGAGGTGCGAGACCGGGCGCAGCCGCAGGTCTTCCAGTTCCATCGTCGCCAGCGCGGCATCGATTGCTGCCGCATCGCGGTCACGCCACGGAAGGCGGCCGAGCGCCACCAGCGTCTCGACCGACACATCCCAGGCCACTTCGGCTGATTGCGGGAGATAGCCGATCGCCTGCGCGCGGGCTTGCGGACTTAGCCCGGATAGCGAAGCGTCGTCTAACAGCACTTCGCCGCTGGAGGGTGCCAGCAAGCCCGCAAGACAGGCGAGCAGTGATGACTTGCCCGCACCGTTAGGGCCGACAATCGCTGTAATCTCGCCCGGCCGAAGCGCGGCACTAACATCGTCCAGCCGTCCGGGCAGGATCAGGTTCTGAGCCTGCAACATCACACCAGCTCCCGTCTGACGCGCAGCAGCAGCGCGAGGAAGAACGGCGCGCCGAGTAGTGAGAGGGCGATACCCAGCCTGAGTTCGCTCTGCAGCGGCAGCACCCGGCACAGGCAATCCGCGACCAGCACCAACAGCGCCCCAGCGAGCGCGCTCGGCACGATCAGCTGCGACGGGCGGCCGTCGGTGTAGCGGCGCAGCAAGTGCGGCACGATCAGCCCGACAAAGCCAATGATCCCCGCCGCCGCCACGCTCGCGCCAACGGTCAGCCCGATCCCGCCGATCATCAGCCATTGCAGCCGCCGCGGATCGAGCCCAAGCGAACGCGCGGCCTGCTCGCCCAGAGTCAGCGCGTCGAGCGCCGGGCCAGTGCGCAGCAGCACCGCGATCCCCGCAAGCGTCAGCGGCGCGGCGATCACCACGTCGCTCCAGCTGCGGTCACTCAGCGCGCCCATCAGCCAAGTGACGATCTCGGACATGGCGAATGGCGTGGGGGACAGGCTGATCGCAAGGCTCATCATCGCCCCAGCGAGACTGGCGATCATCATCCCCGCCAGCGTGAACAGCAGCGCCGATCCGCTGCGCCCGGCGATCAGGCTGAGTAAGGCCATGGCACTCCCCGCGCCGAGCAAGGCGAACATCGGCAACAACCATGCGGTTCCGGCCAGCCCGGTCCAGAAGCTCAGCACCGCGCCCAGCGCCGCGCCCGGGGCGATTCCGAACAGTCCCGGATCGGCCAGCGGATTGCGCAGATATCCCTGCATCGCCGCTCCCGCCGCGCCGAGGCCAGCGCCCAGCACCAGCGCCAGCACCGCGCGCGGCAGGCGCAGTTCGGTGAGGATGATCAAGGCATTGGGCACGGGGCTTGCGAATGGATCGATCCATACGCGCCCTGCCAAAAGCGAGAGCGGGAAGGCTATGGCCAACCCAAGCAGCAGCAAGGCGACGGACCGGGTCACAGCGCGCGCCGCACTTGCGCCAGCCGCGCCACAGTGCGCGGGATGCTCGGCCCGCCGCACCACAGCAGCGCCGGATTCAGTGGCGCGCGCAACGTTCCGGTCAGCGCGCGCAAGGCCGGATGCGCCAACATCCGGTCCTCATTGGCGAACGGATTGCCCGCGGTGAAAATGACCCGCGGCGGCGCGGCGAGCATTTGTTCGAGCGGGAACAGATCGGCCTGATTGAGGCCTCGCAATGCAGAGGCGTTTGTGAACCCGGTGCGCCCGAGCAAGTTAGCGATCAGCGTTCCCTGCCCCGGAACCATGCCGCCCGATTGCCAGACGATCGCGGGCACGAGCGGGCCAGAGGGCCGCGCGGCCTGCGCCAACGCAGCGTCGATCTGCGCATTGAGCAGCTCGCCGCGTTCAGGATGCCCGACCAGCGCCGCGATTTCGCGCACCTGCGCCTTGCTTTCCTCGACCGTGCTCGCGGCCCCGAACGCAGCAAACCGCAGCCCCATCCGCGCGAAGGCCGAACGCGTCGGCGGGTCGGTCAAGGTGCTGCCAATCACCAATACCGGGCGCAGTGCCGCGACTTCCTCGGCCGAGCCACTGACGCTGCGAAACCGCCGCGCCTTGGCGACATCCATCGAACTTGCCGCCGGATCGCTGCTGTAGCTCGACAGCGCGGCGATCTGCTGCGGATCGGCCACCTCGGCGAGGATCGCGTCGGTGCAGGGGTTGAGGCTGACGATGGTGGTGGGAGCGGCGGGATTTTGGGTGGGGGACGCGCAGGCGGTAAGGAGGAGGGTCAGTGCCACAATCTTCCCCGGCACGGGGAGGGGGACTAGCGCAGCTGGTGGAGGGGTACGGGCGAGTGATCCAGACCTCTCGACGTTGCG
>JAYTIS010000334.1:0-4296 GCA_043731725.1 Novosphingobium sp. | reverse complement strand
TACCCAGCATTTGCGTTCCTGTGTCCTTTGCGCCACATGAGCCAAAATTCGCTGAATGATCGGAACCATCGACGGGGCCGGTCATTCTTGTCGTAAGATTAGAAAGGGCAATTTTTCTTGGAGGTTCAGCCGATTTTGGTGGTCGAGGACGAGGCGATAATTAGGATGAACCTGGTTGACGTCCTGGAAGCTGGGGGCTTTACTGTGCTCGAAAGCATAGACGGCGACAGGGCGGTTGCCGAGATCGACAGTCGCGAAGTTCTCCACGGTTTGGTTACCGATGTGCGGCTCGGGTCAGGCGTGGATGGATGGGTCGTCGCCCGCCAAGCCCGCTTGAAATTCCCTTCCATTGCGGTGGTTTACATAACGGGCGACAGCGCCGGTGACTGGCCATCCGAAGGGGTTCCAAACAGCATTGTGCTGCAAAAGCCCTTCGCCGATGCACAGCTTATGGACGCAGTCACAACCTCGCTCCGGGAAGCCGGAACCCAAACACTTTCTTGACTTCGATCTTGATGGTTCTAGCGCGCTGGCGTTCGCACGGGCGCAATTAGGTGGGTGTTGGGGATTGATTTGGGGGGCTTCGATTGCAACTCAATTGCAGACATTCGTACGACGCCAAAATCACTTGATTGAACCATTCATCCCCCGACGTGAGCCGATGCCTCAGCAAAGTCCTTCCAGATTG
Organism: Novosphingobium sp.; assembly: GCA_043731725.1. Classification (GTDB taxonomy): domain Bacteria; phylum Pseudomonadota; class Alphaproteobacteria; order Sphingomonadales; family Sphingomonadaceae; genus Novosphingobium. Next base: position 3,608 of record JAYTIS010000334.1, on the reverse strand, counting down.
TTGTAGCGCCGACTGGAGCACGCAAAACCAGGGCCATGGTTATCACTGCCGCCCCAATGAGCCAGACGGGATGGGGGCGACCGCTCGTTTTCCAGTCGTAGATAATGCCCGCCAGAATGAACACTCCAATCACCAGAAGATGCGGCACCAGCTGACTGATGACCGGTGGTGCAGGGCCTAGAGTTGGGCGTAAACCCGGGCCTGAACCCTTAGCGATAAAATATGTGACGCGGGAGATCGCTGCCGGCAGCAACGAAATAGTCGCCAAGAGGATCAATCGCCGATGGATTTCGGAACGCTTGGTATTGATCATTGCGGCGATAAAAAAGCCGCCAAACAGCACCATGTTGGTCATTGCCACAATGAAACTGGATCGAGCCGCATCGCCAGACCCAAGTGCCATGCGAAATTTGAGCGAGCCGATGGCCGCTGCGGTGCCGATGATGACCACTGCCGTTGCAAGTGCAATCCCGGCCATGCCCCAGGCGCGGTGATCTTTGAGACGTCCGTTGGCCGCAAGATAGGATTGCGACACGAGAAAAAGCGTCCAGGCGGTAAAGATCGCTGCATGGATATGCACCAGCGGTGTGCCGATGAATGTCCCAGCCGGGAGCTGCAGCCAATAGGTTGGCGCAAAGGCAGCAAATGCGAAAAGCGCGATTGCGGCTGCCATCCACACATAAAAGTCACCAACCTTCGCTGGGACCAAATTTACCGTTCTCGTAGCCAAGCGCCTTACCCCTCCACCAACACCCCGCGCCCAACGTCGCGCGCATTCACCGCGCCCGTTAGCCCCAGCGCGGTGCGCATATCCTGCTTGTACAGCCCCAGCATCTGCGTCAGCGCAGCCTCACCGCCAGAGGCCAAGGCCATCACCCACGGGCGGCCGATCAGCGCCGCTTTGGCGCCCAGCGCGAGCGCTTTGACCAAGTCTTGCCCGCTGCGAATTCCGCCATCGACCAACAGCGTGGTCTCACTGCCCACCGCATCAGCGATCCGCGGCAGCATGCTGGCGCTGGAGGCTGCGCCATCCAATTGCCGCCCGCCATGGTTGGAGACGATCATCCCATCGGCGCCAATCGCTACGCTCTGCTTAGCGTCCGCCACATCGAGCACGCCTTTGAGCACCAGCTTCCCGGCCCAGACCTTGCGCAGCCACTCGATGTCTTTCCAGGTGACCGAGCTATCAAACTGGCTGCCGGTCCAGTGTAGGTAATCGCGTGGGTTTTTGCTTTGCTGGACATAGGGCGCGATAGTGCCAAAGCCGTGCGGGCCGCCGCGCAGGCCGACGTCAATCGCCCAGCCGGGATGCAGCGCATAGTCGAGCGCGCCCGAGCGGAACTTGCCCCACGCGCCGAGCCCGCCGGCCATGCCGTTGCGGATATCGCGGTAACGGGTGCCCAGGATCGCAAGGTCTATCGTAAAGGCCAGCGTGCGCACGCCGTGGGCCCAGGCGCGGTCCAAGATTTCCTGCACAATCCCGCGGTCTTTGAGCATGTAAAGCTGGAACCAGAACGGCTTGTCACTGACCTTGGCTACTTCCTCCATCGGGCAGATCCCAACGGTCGAGAGGCAGAATGCGATCCCGGTTTTGTCTGCTGCGCGCTTGGCCTGCACTTCGCCGCGCCGCGCGCTCATGCCGCCCATGCCGATCGGCGCGAGCACCAGGGGCATCGCCATTGTCTCGCCGAACAGCTCGACCGAGCAGTCTATTTTGGAAGCGTCGATCAACACCTTCTGGCCCAGCCGAAGTGCCTCCCAGTCCGCCGTATTGCTGCGCAAAGTCACTTCCGCGCCCGCGCCGCCGTCGTAGTAATCGAACAGGAAACGCGGCAGGCGGCGTTCGGCCCCGCGCCGGAAATCGGTGAAACTTGCCGGGCGCAGATTGAGCGAATCGCCCACTAAATCATCGCCTCAATCAACCGCGGGCCCTTGTGCGCCAGCGCTTCTTTCAGCGCAGCGTGGAAGCCTTCCGCGGTATCGACCCGTACCGCTGGCACGCCCATGCCTTCTGACAATTTGGTCCATTCGATCGCCGGGTTCTTGAGATCGAGCATCGACAGCGCCTTGGGTCCAGGGTTCTGCACGCCGACCCGCATCAGCTCGATATTGAGGATTGCGTAAGAACCGTTGTTGAAAATTACCGTGGTCACGTCGAGCGCCTCACGCGCCATGGTCCACAGCGCTTGCAGCGTGTACATGCCCCCGCCATCGGCCTGCAGCGCGATCACCTTGCGGTCAGGACAAGCGACCGCCGCACCGACCGCGAGCGGCAGCCCTTGGCCAATCGCACCGCCGGTTAATTGCAGCCAGTCGTGCTGCGCCGCGCCGCCGCACATGCCATAGGCAGCGCCGCCCGAAGTGGCGCTTTCGTCCGATACAATGGCATTTGCCGGCAGCAATTCGGCCAGCACCGCGCCGATATTGGCTGAGTTGAGCTTGCCCGGCTCCCACGGAATTTTGGTGGCGGCTTGGACCAAAGCAGGCTCTGCCGGCGCGCCCAGCGCATCGGCCAGCGCGCCCAACGCCGCCGCTGCATCTTCGCGCATCGAGGCAAGGCGGACCAGCGTTGAGCCGGCGGGGGAGAGCCAGCTGGGCTTGCCCGGATAGGCGAAGAACGACACTGGCGGCTCGCTGCCGCAAAACACGATGGTTTTGAACTCGGCCAAAAAGGCTTCGGCCTGCTCGCCGAAATAGGGCAGCTTTTCGCAGGCCACTCGGCCCGCGCCGCGCTGATGACGGGCGGCGAAGGTTTCGGTTATCAGTCGTGCGCCGGTGGCCGCTGCGATCCTTCCGGCCAGGACCAGCGCATCGCCGCGCAAGGCCCGCCCGCCCAGGAATAGTGCCTTGGGGCCTTCGCCTTGCAATGCAGCAACGGCAGCAGCGACCGCTTCGTTGGGTGCTTTGGGCGGAGCGGCCAACACCGGCGCTGCAACCTTGGCGGCTCCGTCAGTCCAGGCATGGTCAGCAGGCACCACCACCGTGGCGATCTTGCCCGGATAGGTCTGCGCCACCGCAAAGGCTTCGGCCCCGGCAAGCGCCAGATCGCGTTCATTCTTGGATACCCGCACCCAGTCCGACATCGGTCGCGCGACCCCGGCGGCGTCGGAGGTCAGGGGGGCATCGTAATGCAAGTGATAAGTGGCGTGATCGCCGACCATGTTGATAATGGGCGACCCGGCGCGGCGGGCGTTGTGCAAATTGGCGAGGCCGTTGCCCAGCCCCGGGCCAAGGTGCAGCAAGGTCACCGCGGGTTTATCTGCCATCCGGCCATAACCATCGGCCGCGCCGGTCACCACGCCTTCAAACAGCCCCAGAATAGCGCGCATCCCGTGCTGCCGGTCAACCGCAGCGACAAGCTGCATTTCGGAGGTGCCAGGGTTGGCAAAGCACACCTCGACCCCGCAAGCCGACAGTGTTTCAATAAAAGCTTCGGCCCCGTTCATGCGCATCTTCTCCCTAGGCGGTGAAGGTAGCGCGCCGCCGTTCGGGTGCAAGGCTAATCAGCCCTCGGCGCGGCGATAAGCAGGCAAATGCAGGCCCCAGCCAATCGCTGCGCCGCGCAGGGCAAACCCGGCCGAAGCGGCCAGCGGCCAGACCAACTCGCG
>JAYTIS010000333.1:0-2157 GCA_043731725.1 Novosphingobium sp. | reverse complement strand
CGGGATCATGAGCCGGAGGGCTTGGATCGACTGTGCCGAACACGAGGTGCTGCGGGCCCGCGGCAATGGCAAGGCGTTGTCGTTCCTGATGATCGATATCGACCGGTTCAAGGCCATCAACGATTTCTATGGCCACCCGGCCGGCGACCAAATCCTCAAGCAACTGGCACAGGAGGTTGGGGCGCCATTGCGCGAATCGGACTGGTTCGGCCGGTATGGCGGTGAGGAGTTCGTTGTTGCTTTGCCCGAAACGGATTTGACGGAGGCGGTGATCTTGGCTGAGCGGATCCGCTCGATGATTGCCGCCAAGCGGTTCGCGGTTCTGGGCGATCGGGCCTGCACCATCAGTATTGGTGTGGCCATGCTTGGAGCACGTGAAACAAGCCGAAGCTGCGCCTTGGAGCGGGCCGATCAGGCGCTGTACCTAGCAAAGGAAATGGGCCGCAACCGGGTGCAGGCGGAACGCTGTTACGCAAAGCCGCCGAGCGTTCGCGCGGTTGCCTAACTGAGACTTGTCACCACTCCGTCTGCCAGCATCGCGCCGAACTTTGGTCCTTGTAGCGGGTATAGATACGGTTCGATCAGCTCGGCCTCGATCACCGCTAGCACCCCACTGTCCAGACGGACCATATCGATGCGGGCGTAAAGCGGCGGCTCGGCGAACGGCAGCATCGCCATGATGCCTTGTGCTGCCGCGCGATCGGCCGGGGTGGGGTCGAGCGCGACTTCGGTGCCGCCATAGAGCGACTGGATGCGGTAATCGCCCGCGCTCGCGCGCTTGATCAGGGCGTGGCTGAACTGGCCGGTCACAAAGATGAAACTCAGCTCGCCTTCCTGCTGGATCGCAGGGAGGAATGGCTGGATCATCGCGGCTTGGTCCATCCCCCAGCCGATCAGGCGCGGATCGCCGCGGGTGAAGCTTTCCTGCCCGATCGCGCCAGCGCCGACCCGGCGTTTGACCACTACGCGGTCGTTAGCAAAGTGGTCGAAGGCGGCGATGACATCGCGCGAATCAGGCTTTTCGGGCCATAGCGTCGGGATCGAGGCGGCGCCCCGCTGCTCCAGTTCGCGCAAGTAGAGCTTGTCAGCATTCCAGCGCACCACCGCTGAAGGATTGGCCACCACCACCCCGGCGGCTTCAAGCGCCTCAAGCCGGGCGAGAAATTCATCCTTGGCCTCAGTATAATCCCATGGCGTCCCCAGGATCGCGAGGTCGAACCGGGTCAGCTCATCGAGCGGTGCCTGCCAGGCGATCTCGGTCACTTCAGCGCGGCCAACCAGGCCCTGACGCAGCGCCGCCAGCTGCAAGTCATGTTCGAACGCATCAGGCCGCCGCGTGGGCGATCCGGGCAAGGTTTCGGGGCAAGCGAGGAAGGCAATTTTCATCGCCGGCCACTAGCGTCGATTGGCCAGCCGACCACGCTTCAGCGGGGTAGCTCGCTGACGCCCATCAGCATTTCGTCGACCGCGCGGGCGGTCTGGCGACCTTCGCGGATCGCCCAGACCACCAGGCTTTGCCCGCGCCGCATATCACCACAGGCGAAGATCTGCGGGTCGCTGGTGCGGTAATTGGTGACCGGCGCAGCAACATTGCCGCGCGCATCGAGTTCCACCCCGGCTTGGCCGAGCAGACCTTGTTTGAGCGGACCGAGAAAGCCCATGGCGAGGAAGATCAGATCGGCTTGGAGCGTGAATTCGCTGCCCGGCACTTCCTGCATCTGGCCCTGGACCCACTCGACCCGCACACAATCGAGCCCGGTGACCTGGCCATCTTGACCGGCGACGCGCTTGGTCAGGATCGCCCAATCGCGCTCGACCCCTTCCTCGTGGCTGGATGAGGTGCGCAGCTTCATCGGCCAGTCGGGCCAAGTTAGCGCCTTGTCCTCTTTTTCAGGCGGGCGCGGCATGATCTCGATCTGGGTGACCGAAGCCGCGCCTTGACGGTTCGAGGTACCAACGCAATCACTGCCGGTATCACCGCCGCCGATGACAACAACGTGCTTGCCGGTGGCGGTGATCGAGCCGCGCGGCGCGGCCCGGGTTTCCTCGTCGCCGGCGTTGCGCCTGTTCTGCTGGGTAAGGAATTCCATTGCGAGCCGCACGCCCGCAAGTTCGGCGCCGGGGATTTCTAGCCGGCGCGGCTCTTCGGCCCCGCCC
>JAYTIS010000332.1:0-8787 GCA_043731725.1 Novosphingobium sp. | reverse complement strand
CCGACCCTCGTGGAAAAGCTGGTCGCCACCGAAATCGCACGGATCGTCGGCAAGAAAGGCTAGGAAGCGCGCCAACGTGCCGCTAGCCTTGGGTCATGATCAAGAACCCTATTGCGCTCGGCGCGCTCGCTCTCGCCCTCTCTGCCTCTCTGCCTCTTCCGCTCTGGCCCAGACTGGCGCGCGCATGATGGCGCCGCAGGACCTCGTCACGTTGAAGCGGGTCGGCAGCCCAGCCGTCTCACCCGACGGTAGCTGGGTGGTATACCAACAGGCCGATACTGATCCCGCCACCTACAAGCGCGTCACCGGCCTGTGGCGGGTCAAAATCAAGGGCGGCACAGCGCAGCGCATTGCCGATCTAACCGAGGCTAGCGAAAGTGCGCCCGCGTTCAGTCCCGACGGCAAGCGACTCTATTTTATTTCGGGCAAATCGGGTAGCGACCAAGTGTGGACACTCGATCTAACCGCCGCGGGCGCCGCGCCGGTGAAGGCGAGTGATTTCAAGACCGATGTCGCCGGGTTCGCGCTCGCCCCCAACGGCCAGCGCATTCTCGTTTGGGGCGATGTCGCGCGCGATTGCCTCACGCTGGGCTGCGACAAGAGCGGCGATACCACGCAGCCCGGCCCAGGTACCGGACGCCATTACACCGATGGCAGCGGCTTTGTGCGCCACTGGGATGCCTGGGAAACCCCCGGCAACTACAGCCGCAGCTTCGTCTTTGGGCTGGATAGCGCGGGCAGGATTGGCGGCGCCGGGGTGGCGATTGACGGACCGCCCGGCACCTTGACCGGCGACACTCCAACCAAGCCGTTCGGCGGCAATGAGGACTTGGCCTGGAGCGCCGATTCGAACGGGGTCTATTTCACTTCGCGGCAGGCCGATCGCCACGAACCGAACTCGACCAACATTGATATTTGGCACAGCCGGCTGGACGGCAATGCCCCGCATAACCTGACCGCCGATAACAAAGGCACTGATACGCTGCCCGCGCCCTCCCCCGATGGTAAGTGGTTGGCCTATGCGGCGATGGCGCGGCCGGGCTATGAGGCGGACCGACTGGTGGTGCAATTGCTCAACCTGCAAACCGGTGAACGGCGCGCGCTGACGCAGGGCTGGGACCGCTCGGTCGGCTCGATTGCGTGGAGCCAGGACGGCAAGGCGCTGATCGTCACTGCCGAAGAGGTGCTGGACAATCCGGTGTTCCGGATCGACGTCGCCAACGGCAGAGTAACCCGGCTCAAGCTCGCGCCCAAGGGGCTCAGCGAGGCTCACATTGGCGCTGTCACCCCGCTTAAGAACGGCGGCTTCGTGTTCACCCGCGATGCTGTTGCTAACCCGGCCGAAGTCTATGTCGCGGATCGGGGCAAGCCAACCCGCGCATTATCGCACGCCAACGATGTGCAGCTGGCCGAGTTGGGCCGGGTCACCTCAACCCGGTTCAGCTTCAGTGGCGCTGGTGGTGACACCGTCTGGGGCCAGATTCACGAGCCCGCTGGAATGCGCGGCAAGCTTCCGGTGCTGCTGCTGGTCCACGGCGGGCCGCAAGGCACATTGAACGACAGCTGGTCGTTCCGTTGGAACCCACGGCTGTTTGCGAGCCAGGGCTATGCAGTGGTGACGATCGATTTTCACGGCTCGACCGGATACGGCCAAGCCTTCACCGATGCGATCAACCGTGACTGGGGCGGAAAGCCGTTTGAAGACCAAAAGCTCGGCCTCGCCGCCGCGCTCGCCGCGCATCCCGAGCTTGACGCGGACAACGCTTGTGCGCTGGGGGCGTCTTACGGCGGCTATATGATGAACTGGATCGAAGGGAACTGGCCCGACCGGTTTAAATGCCTGGTCCAGCATGACGGTGTGTTCGATGCCCGAGCAATGGCCTACGAGACCGAAGAACTGTGGTTCGACGAGTGGGAACACGGCGGACACCCTTATTACGAAGCACCCGAAGAGTACGAGAAGTGGAACCCGGTGAACCACGTGGCCAAGTGGAAAACCCCGATGCTGGTGATCACCGGCGAGAAGGATTTCCGCATCCCCTACACCCAAGGGCTGGCCTCATATGCCGCGCTGCAGCGGCGTCAGGTGCCGAGCGAACTGCTGGTCTTCCCCGAGGAGAACCACTGGGTGCTCAAGCCCAAGGATTCGCTGCAATGGCATGCGACGGTGTTTTCGTGGCTGGCGCGCTATCTGAAGCCAAGCCGCTAAGCAGGAGATGCCGCGTCCCGATCCCACATTGCTCGACCCCGCGCGCTATCCGTTCACGCATACCGTGACGACGCGGTTTGCCGACGTCGATCCCAACCAACACCTCAACAATGTGGCGCTGGCGGCGATGATGGAAGACGCGCGGGTTCGCTTTAACCAAGCGATCGGACTGAATGTGAAGATGGGCGAGCGGCGTGCGATGGTCGCCAGTGTCGGGATGGAATACCTGACGCAGGGTCATTTTCCCCAGCCGGTCGACGCGCACTGCGGGATCGAACAGGTTGGCCGCACCAGCTGGTCAATCGCCCAGTTGCTGACCCAACAGGAGCGGCCAGTGGCATTCGCCCGATCAGTGATCGTGGCGATCGCCGAGGACCGTCCGGCACCGGTTCCGGATGACTACCGGGAATTGCTCAATGCCTGGAGTTTGAAACAATGACCGCGAAGCCCGCCGAACTTGCCCAGGCCCGCGCCGCGCTGGCCAAGCTCGGTGGCGATCAGGTCCGCCGCCACATCTTCTTGTGCGCCGAGTCGGAGAAGGGGGAGTGCTGCTCACGCAGCGTCGGCACCCCGGCGTGGAAGTATCTTAAAAAAGCAATCAAGCAGCGCGGGCTTGAGCAGCGGATCGCACGGACCAAGGCCGATTGCTTGCGGATCTGCGCCGCCGGCCCGATCGCGGTGGTCTGGCCGGAGGGCGTCTGGTATCATTCGTGCACCGAAAGCGTGCTCGAACGGATCGTCGAGGAACATCTGGTCGGCGGCGTGCCGGTCGAAGATTTCAGGCTATATCCCGAAAACCGCCAAGTCCCGAGCGCCTGATTCGCCAAACGCCGTAGTTCGTGGCATCCTCGCGTAATCGCATTCAACCGGGAGAGTTGTCATGACGATTGCGCGAATAATCGAAGGCCGCAGCGGCAAGATTGTAAGTTGCGAGGCATCGGCCAATGTTAGTGAAGCGGTCAAGATTCTTGCCGAGAAGCGGATTGGCGCACTGCCGGTTTACCAGGACGGCGTGATCGTCGGAATCTTTTCAGAGCGCGACGTGATTTACCAACTCGCCGCGCACGGCCCGGCGATGCTCGATAAAACAGTGGGCGAAGTGATGACCTCGCCGCCGATCACGATCGAGAAAAGCAGCGGGGTCCTCGATTCGCTCGCCTTAATGACGCGCCGCCGCATTCGCCACCTGCCAGTGGTCGATGGCGGGCAGGTTTGCGGGTTCGTTTCAATCGGTGACTTGGTCAAATACCGGATTGAAACAATTGAAGCCGATGCCCAGGCTATGCGCAGCTACATCCAAAGTGCGTGACGCGGCCTTGCTGATAGCCGGGTAAGTGCTTACATTGATGGCATGGACGCTCCCACCATGCCCAAGATGACCCTCAGCCCTTCGGCCGCAGCGCGGGTAGCGATAATTGCCAGCAAACAAGGCAAGCCTGCAATATTGCGGTTATCGGTCGAAGGTGGAGGCTGTTCTGGTTTCCAGTACAAATTTGACCTTGCCGATGCGCCCCAAGCCGATGATCTGGTGGTCGAACAGGGCGGCGTGCGGCTGCTGGTCGATGCATTGAGCCTAGATCTCGTCGCCGGGTCCGAGGTTGATTATATCGAATCGCTGGGCGGGGCCGCCTTCAAAGTCACCAATCCCAATGCAGCATCAGGCTGCGGCTGCGGTTCGTCCTTTGCGATCTAATGAAGATAGCCACGTACAACATTAACGGGATCAAAGCTCGACTGCCACGCTTGCTCGAATGGCTCGGCGAAACGCGGCCCACAGTTGCCTGCCTGCAAGAAATTAAGACGCAGGACGAAGGTTTTCCGGCCGAAGAATTCGAAAAGCTGGGTTACCAGGCAATCTGGCACGGACAAAAAGGGTTTAATGGCGTCGCAATTCTGGCCGATGGTCAGGCCCCGGTCGAGGTGCAGCGCGGGCTGACAGGGGAGCCCGAAGACGAGCATTCGCGCTATCTCGAAGCCGATGTCGCCGGGGTTCGGGTGGCATGCATCTACCTGCCCAATGGCAACCCGCTGCCGGGCCCAAAGTTCGATTACAAGTTGCGCTGGATGGAGCGACTCCGCGTCCGGATGGCGGCAATCGCGGCTGGGGAATTGCCGGCCATCGTGCTAGGCGATTACAACGTCATCCCGCGCGATAACGACGTCTGGTCACCCCCGGCAATGGCTGCCGACGCGCTGATGCAGCCCGAATCGCGTGATGCCTATGCCCGGTTGTTGGCCGATGGCTGGACCGATGCGCTGGGCACGCTCAACCCACAAGGCGGGGTCTGGACCTACTGGGATTACCAAGCCGGGGCTTGGCAGCGCGATCACGGCTTCCGCATCGATCACGCGCTGCTCTCCCCCGAACTGGCCGACCGGCTGGTTGCAGCCGGGGTCGATAAGGACCACCGGGCGCGCGAAAAAGCGAGCGATCACGCGCCGGTGTGGTTTGAATTTGGTGATTGAAACGAGCGGGGGCGAGCCAACGGCCCATCCCAATACTCTTACCGGTAAAACACGTGATTTTCGATCCGGCCCACGCGCTTCAGGTGCCAGCCGGGGCTGACATAAGCGGCGTGAAAATAGAGCGCGCCTTCAACGGGGCTGCGCCAAGTGCCCGAATGCGCGATTTGCGCAATGGCCACAGCATTCTTCCACTGGCGTGAGGTTCTAGCGATGCCCGGCATCGAAGCGCCGCGCACGAACGAGAACTGCGATGGCTGGTAGACCACGCCGCAATACGAATTGGGAAAGCGGCCAGACTTGGAGCGCGCGACAATTACCCGTCCGACAGCCAGTTGACCGGTCAGCGATTCGCTTTTGGCCTCGAAATAGATCGCCCCGGCCAGGCAATTGAGTTCGCGTGAAAGATCGTAGGGCTGCGGCTGCGCGGCCACCAGTGTGGCGAGCGATCCAGCGCGGATCTGCGGTACGTCAGCAGGAACGTCGGGCGTGACAGGCATGCTCGGCGTCGCGGGAGTTTCGTCTGCTTGCGGGACACCAAGGATGGGAGCCGGCTGCGACGAGGTCTCGATGGCCGGTTCAGCGGCGACGTTCGCTGCAACATTCTGCGCAGCGGCGCCCGAACCATTGGCGCTGAAGATAACTGTACCAATCATTGCGGCCACTGCGAGTGCACTGGCCCGGTGGAGCTTCTTGCTCATTAATCGACATTCTTGGGCGGTTGGCGCGCCTGACGCAGGATTGTTTGAAGCGAGTGGTGTATACTTTGCCCCAAACCGGTAACCCTGCCGGCTGTCCCCCGACTGCGTGCTTGCATTCTGAGCCGATTTGCCCAGCGCGCCGCCCACGCATCAAAAGTTGCGTCGCCCTTAGATTGTGCAGTGCAGCAATGTCAATTGTTGGTTCCCGCCAATCCGATGAACCGTTCACCATTCACGATATCCAGTTCAATGATCCACAAATCAGGGTCTTGGGCTTGGCGTCGCGCTAGGTAATCATCGATAAACGATTTATTATCAGAAGCTTCTGCCTGTGATAAGGCCCAATTGCGGTCCCCATTGACGCTTGGCATGCGTTCGAAAACTCGCCGGTTCGCGCCATTTGCAGCACAAACCACAACAATTGTCCCGGCTTCGCGTTCACCTTTGTGCAGCACCGCAGCAAAGCCGCCGGCCGCGGCAACTTGGCGCAGCAAGCCCGATACTTCGAGGTGAGCAGGTAAGCGCGATGCCATGCGGGCCGCGTTAACGCCGCCGGTCAGGCGGCATCACGGTCAATACTGTTGGCGAGCAACGCATAGAGCGCTTCGGCATTGGTGGCTTCACCCAGTGCGGCATGCATCTTGTCATCGCGCATCATCCGGCTGAGCGCCGCGAGGGCATGGAGATGCGCCGCGCCTGCAGCTTCCGGCGAAAGCAGCCCGAACACCAGATCAACCGGCATACCGTCGGCAGCCTCGAACGCAACCGGGGTTTCAAGCCGTAAGAACACGGCCACTGGTCGCGCCAGATCGGGAATCCGCGCATGCGGGATGGCCACGCCCCGGCCAAACCCGGTGCTCCCAAGTTTCTCGCGCTCTTCCAGCCGTTCGAGCACGAGCACGGGATCAAGCCCGTAAACCCCGGCGAAACACCGCGCGAGCCGGTCAAGGATGACCTGCTTGCTCTCAGCAGCAATCGTGCAAACGGCGTCGGGCAGCAGAGTGAAAAGTGCAGTCATGGCGGGCCCACTACTCAAAAAATTGCACGGATGATTCGGGCAGAGGCCAGCGCGGCGGAAAATCCCGACGTCCAGCCCCTCCGCCTGATGGAAACGTGCGCGCCTTTACGCTACGCGTCAGGAAGGTTCAACCCAGCCGATCGAACCATCACCGCGGCGATAGACCATATTATGCCGCCCCGTGCCAGCGTTTTTGAACAGCAGCGCGTTGGTGTTCCGAAGGTCGAGCATCATCACCGCATTGGACACGGTGGCTTCGGGCACATCAACGCGGGTTTCCGCAATCACCAATGGCGCATCACCGGTCACTTCGTCGGCATGTTCATCGGGCTCAGCGAACACGGTGTAGCCTGCTTCTTCTTCGCGCGCTGCTTGCGCACTCTGCGCCGAATGGTCGGTTAGGCGGCGCTTGTACCGGCGCAACTGCTTGTCGATTTTCTCGGCCGCCTGATCCAGCGCCACGTGTGCATCCTGCGCGATTCCCGCACCTTTGAGCACGAGACCGTGCATCACGTGGGTTACCACATCAGCGCGAAATGCACCGGCCGGGGCGCGGTTGAACGTGACCGTGCTCGACAGTGCTCCGGCAAAATATTTCCCGACAATCGCTGACATCCGATCCTGCGCGTGGTTCTGTAGCGCCTCGCCGGTTTCGACCTGGTGGCCCGATACGCGAATGTCCATGGTAATGGTACTCCTTCTAGAAAGCGCGAAACGGTGTCAGTCGAGCCAAAGCGGAGACTTCACCGTCTCGAGAAAGACGGCATGCGCCGCCAGCTCGGCAACGCTTGGCCCATGCGGGCGGGCGGGACGGAACATGCGTTGGCGGTGCAGCAGGCCCGTGGCCACCGGAGCGCCATCATCCCCGCGCTCCGCCGCCAGGCTCAGGCCGATCTGGCGACCGCCGGTAAGCTCGACATAGACCTGCGCGAGCAGTTCTGCGTCGAGTAGTGCGCCGTGGCGAGTCCGATGACTGCGATCGATCCCGTAGCGGGTACACAGCGCATCGAGCGATAGCTTCGCGCCGGGGTGCCGCACCCGAGCCATTTGCACCGTGTCGATCATCCGATCACGGCTCAGGAGGGGGAGTCCGCACATCTCAAGCTCGGAATTGACGAAGCCGAAATCGAACCCGGCATTGTGCGCCACAAGCATCGAATCGCCGAGGAACTCGAGCATATCGTGCGCGCGTTCGTGGAACCTTGGCTTGTCCGAAAGGAACGTGATGGACAGGCCATGCACCGCCTCTGCTGCGGCGGGCATATCGCGGTCGGGATGAAAGTAAGCGTGGAAGGTCTGACCGGTCGGCACCCGGTTGACCATCTCGATGCAGCCGATTTCAACCAGCCGGTCACCGCTCTTGGGATCAAGTCCGGTGGTTTCGGTGTCAAAAATAATTTCGCGCATTGCCGGTTAGATATCTGCCTGTCGGACGCGGGTTACAAGGGGGCGTAGCGCTATTTTTGAACTCTAGTCAGCGCATGCATCAGCCGCTGCACCGCGTCGCGCGTTTCGTCCAGCGATACCCCGGTATCAATCACATAATCGGCGCGTGCGCGCTTGTCGGCATCGGGCACCTGCAGGCCGAGGATTTGCGCGAACTTTGTTTTGCTCATCCCCGGCCGCGCAAGCACTCGCTCGCGCTGCAACTCGGCGGGGGCCGAGACCACTGCTACCGCATCCAGCCCGTGCGGACCGCCCTTTTCGTAAAGCAACGGAATATCGAACACGATCAGCGGGGCCGCCGCGTGCTCGACCAGGAATGCTTGGCGCATCTGGGCGACCGCCGGGTGAACGATGGCTTCCAGCCGCTTGAGTGCGGCTGGATCGCCGAACACCGCTGCGCCCAGTTTCTGCCGGTCAACCCCTTGCTCGCCGGTCGTCCCGGGAAATGCCTGCTCAATCGCGCCGAGCAGCGCGCTCTGCGGTCCCTGCAGTTCGTGCACCGCCGAATCGGCATCGAACACTGGCACGCCAGCTTGGCGAAACATCGCCGCGACCGCCGACTTGCCCATACCAATTGAGCCAGTCAGACCTAAAATGAAAGGGCCGGCATGGGGCGTGCTCATGTGGTCAACAGCGCGCGCAATTCGGCGTCATGCTCGCGTGGAGCTGCCTCACCAAAAAACATTTCGAACGCGGCAGCGGCCTGGCCGATCAGCATTGACAGCCCGTCTATCGTTGCGAAGCCAGCCGCGCGGGCGTCCTTCAACAGCGTGGTTTCGTGCGGGTGCGTGACAATGTCGTAAACCACGCTGCCCGGCGGAGCATGGCTGAGATCGAAGGCCAGCGGCGGCTGTCCGGCCATGCCCAGCGAGCTAGCATTGACCACCAGATCGAACAGCTGGCTGCGATCGTCGAAGGCAAAGTCGGTCGGATCGGCAAAGTGGTCTAAC
>JAYTIS010000331.1:0-3678 GCA_043731725.1 Novosphingobium sp. | reverse complement strand
TTACAATGCGGCAAGGCCGCTCCACTTGCGTCCGCCAGCTGTGCGGCCAAAGCCAAAGCCTGCGCCTGAGTATCTATGATCGCCGCTGCGCTGAGCGCTTGGCTGCCGGCAAAGATATGAAAACCGCGCCATTCCGCGCCGCTCGCGATGACTGCTCGGGCGAGCGCGGGAACTCGTTCAGCATCGACCCCGAATTGTTTGGCGCCGCCACCCATTTTCATGCCCGAACCCTTAAGGTCGAACTCCGGATTGACCCGGATCGCCAGTCTGGGCGTAATCCCAATCCGGGCGGCGGCGTCCAGCGCGCGCGCCGCCTCACCCTCGGATTCCAGGTTGAGCGTGACCCCCGCAGCAATTGCTGCTTCCAGTTCGGGAGTGCGCTTTCCCGGGCCAGCAAAGCTAATTCGGTCACTGGCAATCCCCGCCTGCTGGACCAGCGCGAGTTCTCCAATAGATGCGATATCAAACCCATCAACCAATTCAGACATCAGTTGAAGAACGGGCCCATAAGGGTTTGCCTTAACAGCATAATGAACTGCAACGCGGTTGGGCAATGCGCTCAGCAGTTCGCGTGCCCGGCGGCGGATTAGTGCGGCCGAATAGACGAACAGCGGCGTCTGGCCAGCCTCGGCAACTAAGGATGAAGCTGTTCTGGCGCTGATCGCCAGTTCGCCATCGATCAGGGCAAAACCGGGGGGAATGGGACCGAGCGGTTTCACGCTGCCAATTCCGCATAAAGCCCGGCCCGGTCGATCTTGCCGTTGGGTGAAATTGGCAGGGCTGCGCGCCAATGGATGTGTTTGGGCTGCATAAAGTTAGGTAATTGTTTCAGAAGTATAAGTGGCAACTCTTGTTCGGCATGTGAAGCTTTTGGATGGGGCCGCACAATTAGATGAACGGCCTGCCCCAGTCTGGTATCGGGAATGCCCAAGGCCACTGCTTCCACCACCAACCCACTAGCCAGCGCGGCTTCTTCAATCTCATGCGGGCTGATCCGGTTACCGGCCGACTTGATCATCGCGTCACGCCGCCCGACAAAATACAGTAAACCGTCCGCCGAACGCCGGACCCGGTCACCCGACCACACCGCCACGCCGCCATAGCGCGATGCCGCAGGAGCAGGCTTAAACCGCTCGGCGGTGCGCTCTGGGTCCTGCCAATAGCCTTGCGCAACCAGCGGCCCGCAGTGAACCAGTTCCCCTTCCTCATCGTCGCCAGCCACCACGCCTTCATCGCCGATCACCAGCACTTCGGCGTGCGGGATCGCCGTTCCCATCGAGGTTGGGTGAGCATCGACCAACGCGGGATCGAGATAGGTCGAGCGGAAAGCTTCAGTCAGCCCGTACATCGGGAACAGCCGCGCGGCGGGGAACAGCAGGCGCAATTTGCGGACCAGTTCGGCGGTCAAAGCTCCGCCCGAATTGGTCAGCCGCCGCAGTCGCGCGGCGGTTAAAGGCGGCCAATCAAGCTCGGTGAGCTGAATCCACAGCGGCGGTACCGCCGCCAGCGTCGTGACGCCGTGGCGCTCAACGGTCTTCACGACGTCCCGCGGGGTCAGGTAATCGAGTGGCACCACTGCCCCGCCCGCGAACCAGGTACTGAGCAACTGGTTCTGCCCGTAATCGAACGCTAGCGGCAGTACCGCCAGCGTGACGTCGTCCGCCCCCAGCTCAAGATAAGTCGCGACACTTTGAGCCCCCAACCACAGGTTGGCATGGCTAAGCATAACGCCCTTGGGTTTGCCGGTCGAACCGCTGGTGTAAAGGATCGCCGCCAGCGCGCCCGGTTCTGCATCGGACAGAGCCAACGGCGGAGCATCGTTAACAGTAGATAGCGCCGCCCCCTCGGACATAACTTGGCAATCATCGGGCACGTCATCGCCCGCCAGCGAAGCGAGCCGCGCCGACGTCCCGATTAGCAGCCGGGTACCGCTGTCAGACAGAATGTGCGCCACTTGTGCCCGTTTGAGCAGCGGGTTGACCGGCACGTGCACCAAGCCGGCACGCGCCGCAGCGAGTGGCATCAGACAGGTGAGTTCACCCTTGGCCGCCCAGCTCGCCACTCGCGTGCCGGGCTCGGGCAACACCGCTTTCAGCCAGCCAGCGAGCCGAGCGACACGATCCTTTAAGTCCTTGTAGTTAAGGGTGCCCCCGCGCAGTACCAGTGCCGGTGCCGCGTCATCGCCGCCCAGCACGAGATGGTCGATCGGCCGAATCGCGGTTTCATGCGGCAAAAACAAAGTTCGGGTGGCTCCGAGAACGGGACGTGCGCTGTGATCGTGGTTAACTATCACGATGATCTTAATGAAGTGCACGGCGGTGCTGCTGTCTTGGCTCCGCTAGGCGCGCCGGATGCTCGCGCGCCGTTCGATCGGCTTGCCTGGTGGCAGGGTCTGGCGACGCATTGTGGGCTCTCTCCGTTGTTGACCGTAGCTAGTCGCGGTGATGATCGCGCAGTTCTGGCGTTGCAGCGTAGCAGCAATGGATTGTCTGCCTTGGCCAATTGGTACACCTTCCGTTGGCGCCCACTGATCACACCTGGCGCCGACGCTGCTGCCCTGTTGACAGCATTAACGCGCGATCTAGCGAAGCAAACAACTCGAATAACACTAGCTCCGTTGCCCAACGAAAACGGTGAAACCGCGCAGCTCGAAGCGGCTTTCCACGCCGCAGGCTGGATCACCTTCCGCAGTCAATGCGCCGTCAATCACATTCTGCCGATAGACGGGCGCAGCTACGCTGAATACCTCGCCGCTCGCCCCGGTCAGGTGCGTACCACCCTTAAGCGCAAAGCTGGTAAAGTGACGGTGACAATTGATACTGCGTTCAATCCCGTCGACTGGGCCGCATACGAGGCGATTTACGCTGAGAGTTGGAAACCCGGTGAAGCTTCGCCAGAATTCTTGCGCGCCTTTGCTCAGGCTGAGGGCGCCGCCGGGCGCTTGCGGCTAGGGCTAGCGCTGGCCGAGGGCCAGCCGGTGGCTGCGCAGCTGTGGACCGTCGAACACGGCACGGCCTACATTCACAAGCTAGCGCATGTCGAGGCTGCTAAACCGCTGTCGCCGGGTACCACACTGACAGCCGCGCTGTTCGAGTATGTGATTGACCATGACGGGGTTAATCTGGTTGATTTCGGCACCGGCGATGATGGCTACAAGCGCGATTGGATGGAGCAGGTTCGCCCGCGTTTTCGGCTCGACTGCTATCGCGCGGCCGCCCCGACAAATTGGGCGGCAATTACTCGCCAGCGCTTGCGCCGGATAGTGGGGCGCGGCTAGAGGCTGAACTATGGACACGACTGACCGCAAGCTGCGCGCCATTCTGGCCGACGTGCTGGGGCTAAAACCTGATCAGGTCGCGGAATTTACTGCCGACACCGGGTTGTTCGGTGATTTGCCCGAGCTCGATTCGATGGCAGTGGCCGGGTTGTTGACCGAGATTGAAGACCGGCTCGACATCGTGATCGATGAAGACGAAATCGATGGTGAGATCTTTGAAACCTATGGCAGCCTGTTGGGCTTTATCTGCGCCAAGCAAGCGGACAGGTGAAGACCGCCGCCTATCCTTGCCCCATGGCGGGAGGTGCCGCAGCAAGCGAATATGCGCTGATTTTCGATCAAGCGCGCGATCACCGCATCCTGATTGCGCCTGCACTGTTCGACGAAGGCCACAAGTTGAG
>JAYTIS010000330.1:0-16590 GCA_043731725.1 Novosphingobium sp. | reverse complement strand
GCCTTCTAGTCGCTCCTTGCGTTCGATATTGGGCAAGCCGGTCAGATCTTCGCCACTTAACTCGAGCAAATCGAACGCGTGGAAAGCCAGTGCATCGCTCGCTCCTTGCGATCCGTGTCCGCGTTTCAGCACGGATTGCAGCCGAGAGAAATCGGGATTGCCATCAGCGTCGGGCGCGATGATTTCGCCATCGATCAGACAGCTGGGTAAATCAAGCGCGGCGAGCGCTGTGACCAAGGGTGCGAACTTGTCGGTCCAGTCCTTACCGCCGCGCGTCCACACCGTCACGTCCGCGCCGTTTACCGCCATCAGCGCGCGGTAACCGTCGAACTTGATCTCGTGCATCCAGCCGTTACCGGCGGGTACCGCATCGACCAGCGTGGCCAATTGCGGCGCGCGGAACTTGGGCTTTGGCGCGGCTTTGACCTTGCGTTTAGCTGGAGCCTTGCGCGCATTGTGCTCGGCCGCATCCTGCATTTCGGCGGCGAAGCTTTTACCAGTCTTGCCCGCCAGCGCGTGGCTGCCGCCAGGATCCGCCGCGATCTCGGCCATTGATCGCCCGGTCAGCACGCTGGTCAGATCCCGCTCGACCAGCGGATCGCCAGTGGCGGCGAAATCATCGTTGATCTTGCGCAGCAGCCAGTTCTCGCGCTTTTCTCCGGGGCGCGGCTTAAGCCGGATCAGCATCCATTCGCCGTTCATCCGCTCGCCGTGAAGCGTGAAGTGCAGATGCCCTTCGTCGATATTCTTCCAGCTCTTGCCCGCGACCGGCTCCCACGTGCCGCGATCCCACAACATAACAGTGCCGCCGCCGTACTCGCCCTTGGGGATCGATCCTTCGAACTCGGCGTAGGC
The DNA here is from genome assembly GCA_043731725.1 of Novosphingobium sp. GTDB lineage: Bacteria > Pseudomonadota > Alphaproteobacteria > Sphingomonadales > Sphingomonadaceae > Novosphingobium. The sequence continues at coordinate 15,735 of JAYTIS010000330.1, read as the reverse complement.
CAACGGGTGATCTTCGGTACGCACCGCCAAGCGTTTGATGTCGGGAACGGGCGACGGGCCTTTTGTGACCGCCCAGCTTTTGAGCACGCCATCGGCTTCCAGCCGCAAGTCCCAATGCAGCCGCGTGGCATCGTGCTTCTGCACAATGAAACGGTTGCCTGCGCCGCCGCGCTCCACCTTGCCCGCTGGTTCGGAAGTCAGCTCGAAGTCGCGCTTGGCGTTATATTTGGCGAGGCTTGACTTGGCCATGTCAGGCGCGCTTGCGCACAGGCTTCTTGGATTTGGCCGCCGCTGGGGCGGCCTCCCCCACCGACTTCTTGAGCGCCGCCATCAGATCGATCACATTGCTGCCAGACTTTGCCGCGGGTTCCTCAGCATCCTCCAGAATGGCGCGCTTGCTCTTCGATTTGGCCTTGCGGTCGATCAACTTGCGCAGCGCATCGGCATAGCGGTCATGATATTCAGCCGGATCGAACGGCGCGCTGCGCTGCTCGATCAATGTGCTCGCCAGATCGAGCAGATCGGTGCGCGGCTTGTCTTCGCTGACCTCGGTAAAGAATGACTGGCCCTTGCGCACCTCATCGGCATAGCGCAGCGTTTCCAGCAGCAGGCCTTTTCCGCACGGCTTGAGCGCGACCAACTTTTCCGAGCCGCGGATCGAGAGTTGGCCGAGGCCCACCTTGCCCGCCTTGCGCAGCGCCTCACGCAGCACCACGAATGCTTCCTCAGCCAGATCATCCGCCGGGGCGACGTAGTACGGCTTCTCGAAATAAAGCGGATCGATCTCGTCCGCCTTGACGAATTGCACCAACTCAAGCGTCTTCTTGCTCTCGATCTTGACCGCCTCGATCTCGCGGTCTTCGAGCAGCACGAAATTGCCCTTCGACACCTCGTAGCCCGAGATTATATCGTCCTTGTCGACCGGCCCGACCCCGGCGGCGACCTTCTCATACGATACCGGCTGGCCCGAAGGCTCATGAATTTGCCGAAATGCAATCTTCGCGCCCGACCGGGTCGCCGCGAAAATTTCGACCGGTATTGATACGAGTGCTAGCCGGATCTGCCCCTGCCAATATGCCCGTGCTGCCATGCGCTGTGCTCCTGTTGGAAAGCAAACGAAGCCGGCGGGATTCGGTTTCCTCCCGGCGCCGGTAGCAACCGGAGGGTGACAAAGGTGACAGGGTGTAACCCTGCTGGCTGGGCGATTTCTCCTTTTGTTTTAGCGAGTTAAAGGTGTGGGTGGCGGGTGACACTATTCTGGCGGAGCGGGACGCGCGAGGAGCGGCGCGGGATCTGCGCGATGGAGGAGGATAGCTTGTGCGGCGGGTGTAGGAAAATAGGGGTGCTATCTCAGCCGCCGTTTTGCCTCACCGATAAAGTCGCGCAGCCTCGACAACCAAGCTTGCTGCTTAGGCTTGCAGGTTGGAGGTTTCGCAAAACTAGTCTCACCTCTTACCCTCCTCCAACGGAATGGGGTATTGAGCGAGGAATTATACCCCACGCAATTTCCTTGCTTTTTACCGCAACGCAGCATATATGCCGCCTCACATCCAACCGGACCTTGCCTCGGCACCTGCCTTGACAAGCCAGTTTGGCGCCGCGTGAAGCCTGCCTGATGGTGGGATGGCCCCGAACGCCCGGTTGACCGTTTTTCCAGCCGCCTTTGTCACGCAGGGTTGCACTTGATGCACCTGTCCAGCCGCGCCGATTCCCGGCGTGTGCCCGGCTATATTTTTGATGCTTCGATCAGCTCAGCATGAGCGGGTTGCGGCCATGAAAGAGTTTTTTTAATATGTCTTATTTTACTGACCTTGGGCTCGCCGAGCCGCTTATCCGCGCGCTTGAAACCAAGGGTTATACCGATCCCACGCCGATCCAGATCCAGGCCATTCCGGCGTTGCTTGAAGGCCGCGACCTGCTGGGGATTGCGCAGACCGGCACCGGCAAGACCGCGGCCTTTGCGCTGCCCTCGTTGCACCGTTTGGCCGCCAATCCCAAGGGCCGGACCAGCGCTTCATGCCGCATGCTGGTGATGAGCCCCACGCGCGAACTGGCGGCGCAGATCGCCGAGAACATGCGCGGCTATGCCAAGTATCTCAATCTTAGCGTGCAGTGCATCTTTGGCGGGGTGCCGGTGGGCAAGCAGGCCCGTGCGCTGGCGGGCGGGGTCGACATTCTGGTCGCCACCCCGGGACGGTTGCTCGATCTGATCGATCAGCGCGCGTTAACGCTGCGCAATGTCGAGATTTTCGTGCTCGACGAGGCCGACCAGATGATGGACCTGGGCTTTATCGTGCCCTTGAAGCGCGTCGCCAACATGCTGCCCAAGGAACGCCAGAGCCTGTTCTTCTCGGCCACCATGCCCAAGGCGATTGCCGATCTGGGCAAGCAATTCATCCATAACCCGGTGCGGGTCGAGGTTGCCCCGCAAGCCACTACGGCTGAGCGGGTGGTGCAGCGCGTGACGCACCTGAACCAGGGCGAAAAGCAGGCGCTACTCTCGCTCAGCTTGCGCGCCGGCCTGCTCGAAGGCGGCGGGATCGAGCGCGCGCTGGTGTTCACGCGGACCAAGCACGGGGCCGATCGGGTGGTTCGCCATCTGGTCTCGGCCGGGGTCTCAGCCGCAGCGATCCACGGCAACAAGAGCCAAGCGCAGCGCACCGCCGCGCTCAACGCGTTCAAGGTGGGTTCGACCCCGGTGCTGATCGCCACCGATATTGCCGCGCGCGGGATTGACGTGACCGGCGTGAGCCACGTGTTCAACTTTGAGATGCCCAATGTCGCCGAGCAATATGTCCACCGCATCGGGCGCACCGCTCGCAACGGTGCGGACGGGATCGCGATCTCTTATGTCGCACCGGACGAGCGCGATTATCTGCGCGATATTGAGCGGTTGACCAAGATCAAGCTGTTTCCGACACCGCTGCCTGAGGACTTCCTCAAGGAAGCGGCGCGCTTGCCCGCCCCGACCCGCAAACCGCAAGAGCTGGAGCAGGATGCCCGCCGCGATGCGCGTGATGCGCGCGGCCGTGGCGGCCCCGCAGCCCGCGGCGGCGGCGGTCGCAGCGGTGGTGGCAACAAGAACCGTTCAACTGGCGGCCAGGCCCGCGACGGCCAATCGCGCGATCAATATGTCCGCAACGACCGGATCGCGGCTGACCGCTCGCAAAGCCGCCCAGCAGCACCAGCACGTGGCCCGGTGTATAATCCGCTGGGCGAAGTTCGGCAGGACGGTAATCGTTCGGAGGGCGAGCGCCGCCCGGTCCACAATGCCGAGCGTCCTAACCGCGATGCCGCCCGTCCAGCGCGTCCGCACGGTGACCGGCCACAAGGCGATCGTCCGTTTGGCCAAATGCCACGCGGCGAGCGTCCACAAGGCGATCGCCCGCGCGGTGATCGTCCGCAAGGGGATCGTCCGCAAGGGGATCGCTCGCAAGGAGACCGGCCCCAAGGTCCGCGCCGTCAGGGCGGCGGCGGCGGTAATGGCGGCCGCAGCTCGGGCGGCGGCTTCAGCGGCGGCCCGCGCCGCGGCTAACTAGCGGCCTGATCACGTCGGTCCCGGTCCGTTATGCGGACCGGGATGGGGTATCAGCCAACATAACCGGCAGCGCGTGCCGTCCATCCTATTGGGATTTGGCCGAATCCTGCGGACGGACATAGACCCGCGCGACAATCGGGAAGGTCGTGGCAATCTGCGCCTCGATGTCCGCCACGATCTGCTCAACATTGCGTGCAGTCAGTGTGTCAGTGAAATCGGCGCTGATGATCACCGTGACCATCGTCGGTGAAGAATGCACGGTCATTACGTCGTGAACCGCTTCGATCCCAGGATTTGCAGCCGCACAATCGCGGATTTTGGCGACCAGTTCCGGATCGGCCGCCTCGCCGATCAGCAAGCCTTTGGCTTCGTGCAGCAACAGCACTGCCAAAACGCCTAGCACCAGCCCGATCAGCACCGAAGCCAGCCCATCCCACATTGGGTTGCCGGTCAGCAGGCTGAGCCCAAGGCCGATGGCAGCCAGCACCAGCCCCACCAGCGCGCCGGTGTTTTCAAGCAGGATCACCAGCGTGGTGGCGTCCTTGGTATCGCGTATTTCCTGCCATATCGAACCACGCCGCGCGGCGTTGAAGTCTTTGAGCGCGGCCAGCGTCGACCATCCCTCCAACGCAAACGCAATGGCCAGCACCACAAATGCGATCAGCGGGCTTTCCGCCGCCTCGGGCGAGAGCATGTGCAACACGCCTTCGTAGACCGAAACCCCGGCGCCAAGCGCAAACACCAGGATCGCAACCACAAAACTCCAGAAATAGAGTTCACGGCCATAGCCAAAGGGATGAAGCGCGTCGGGCGCTTTGATGGCACGCTTGCGTCCATAAAGGAGGAGCAACTGGTTGGTCGAATCGACCAAACTGTGCACACCTTCGGTCAACATTGCCGAAGAGCCGGTGATCCCCGCAGCAACGAATTTGGCGGCCGCTATCCCAACGTTGGCGGCGAGCGCGACCAGAATTGTGCGGCTCGACCCTTGTCCCGCCATGTGCTTGGTTCCCCATTAATATCGCGCGGCCATGCCACGGCTTGCACGCTGCGACAATCGGGCTAGCCTAGCATCCATGAAACGCTTCATCCCTGCGCTGCTTGCGCTCGCCCTGCCGCTGCAACCGGTGTTGGCCGCGGCAAGGCCGCTCCCGCCCGCCCAGCAAACCGCAATCGATGCGGCGGTGACCAAAGCGCTCAACGAGACTGGAGTGCCCTCGGCCGAAATCGCGGTAGTGCGCGGCGGTGTGATCGTGCTCAACCGCGCTTGGGGCAAGCCGTCGGAGACGCTGCGCCAGCCCGACCCGACCTTGCCGTACCAGATCGCCTCCAACTCCAAGCAGTTCCTCGCCGCCTTGCTGCTGCTGCTCGAGGATGAGGGCCGGCTTAGCCTTGATGACAAGGTGTCGAAATGGCTGCCCGATCTGCCCAACGGCAATCTGATGACCGTCCGCCAGCTGCTTTCGCACACCTCTGGGCTGCAGGATTTTTGGCCGCAGGATTATTCGTTCGCGGCGATGGAGCGCCCGGTGGAGCCGATGGACATTGTCCGCCAGTGGGGGATGAAGCCGCTGGATTACACGCCGGGCTCGCGCTGGCAGTATTCGAACACCGGTTATGTGGTGGCCGGTTTGATCGCCGAAAAAGTCGGCGGCGCGCCGCTGATGGAGCAGCTTCAGGCGCGAATCTTCAATCCGCTGGGAATCCATCCCTTCGATATCGATGAGACCAACGGGCCGAAATTTCCGCAGGGCTATCACCGCAATGCGCTTGGTCCGATACGCGTGGCTACGCCTCCTGCCAAAGGCTGGCTGTGGGCAGCGGGCGAGCTATCCATGACCGCCGCCGAGCTTGCCGCTTGGGACATCGCGCGGATGAACCGTACGCTGCTGACCGCCGATGATTGGGCCGAAATGGAACGGCCGATGCGGCTGGCCGATGGCACTTACACTACCTATGGGCTGGGCGTATCCAAGCACCTGAGCGATGGGCGCTGGGTGGTCGATCATGGGGGCGAATCGGTTGGGTTCCTGTCGCAGAACTCGGTTTGGATCGATGACCAGACGGCGATTGTCGTACTGACCAATGGCGATTTCGCCTCGGTGCAGGAAGAGCTAACCCAGAAGATTGCCTGGATCGTGCTACCCAAATCAGCACAAGCCGATATTGGCGAGGCCGCACGGTTGGGCGACGTGCGCTCGACCTTGGCCGCAATCGTCACCGGGCGCTTTAACCCGGCCCTGTTTACCAGCAACGGACGCTATTACTTCAACGATCAGACGCTGGGCGATTACCGTCAGAGCTTGCGTGGGCTCGGGCCGCTCACATCGGTCACCGCTACCCGCCCGCCGCGGCTGCGCGGCGGATTCGTCAACCGGGTGTTTCAGTTGCACTATGCCAAGAAAACGCTGGTGCTGAGCACTTACGCTGAACCCGGCGCGAAGGGGCGCTGGGAACAGTTCATGATCATGCCCTGACCGAACCAACCTAAAGCCACCCGATCCGTTTGAACCGGACGTACAGCCCGCCGCAAATGGTCAGGATCACCGCCCAGACTATGGGATAGCCCCATTTGTAGTGCAGTTCGGGCAGGTAGTCGAAGTTCATGCCGTAGATTCCGGCGATCGCAGTCGGCACTGCTAGGATTGATGCCCAGCCCGCCAGTTGCCGTGTCGTATCGCCCTGGCGGTGCTGTTCCAGCAGCGCGGCGGTTTCGACGATGCTCGACATCGTTTCGCGCAAATCCGCGATGCGAACCATCGTCCGGCGGATGTGATCGAGCACATCGCGGAACCAGATCCGTGCCCCCGGATCGACCATCGCCAGCTCGGTCGTGGCCAGCCGGTCGCACACTTCTTCCATTGGTCCGACGACGCGGACAAACCGGCGCAGCTGCCGACGCAAACGGAAAATCCGGCGGATCGTCGAAGGCTGCGGGAATTCGTCGATGGCGCGCTCCTCCATCACCTGCACGCCATCGTCCAGCCGCTCGAGGATCGGTTGATAGCCATCGACCATATGATCGAGGATCGCATGCGCGACATAGTCCGGTCCTTCAGCCAGCCGCTCAGGATCACCTTCAAGCCGGGCGCGCAATTCGTCGTGCGCACTGATCGAGCCGAGCCGCACGGTCACCAGGAAATCGTTGCCTAAGAAAATCGCAGTCTGGCCGTAGCCGATGTTTTCGCCCTCCTCGATCATCGCCGAGCGCGCGATGATGAACAGGTGTTGTCCATAAATTTCCAGCTTGGGGGTTTGCCCGGCCGTGGCCGCGTCTTCAACCGCCAACGGATGCAAGGAAAACTGCCGGCGGACCAGATCGAGCTCAGCGAGCGTGGGATCGCACAGCCCGACCCAATCGAATTGCCGCCCACCCGACAAGTTGCGCTCTGCCCCATCAATCAGAAGCGCGTCTTTCAAAGGTTTGCCGCTTGTATAGCGGCGTGCTGCGATCACTGCCATCTACGCGGTGTGGCAAAGCAGCGCCGCGCTGGCAATCCCGCGCAGAGTTTGTTAAGCGGTCGGTTAAGGCTGACAGAGAAGTCGGCCACAGGGAACCGGCACAAATGAACGCAGTCACCGCAATCGAACCGTGTCTTGACATGATCATCATCGGGGCCGGAATTTCCGGGATCGGCATGGCCGTGCATCTCAAGCGGGATTGCCCCGGTAAGACCTGCGCGATCCTTGATCAGCGTGACAATCTGGGCGGGACCTGGGATCTGTTCCGCTATCCTGGCATCCGGTCAGATAGCGACATGCATACGCTGGGGTTTTCGTTTGAGCCGTGGACGCATGAAAAGGCCATCGCCGATGGCCCGTCGATCCTCACCTATCTGAACGAGATCACCGCCAAGTACGGCCTCGCGCCCGCCATGCGTATGGGCCAAAAGGTAATTTCGGCCGAGTGGGACAGCCAGACCGCGCGCTGGACTGTCACCAGTCAGGGCAAGGACGGCACGCAACAACGCTTGCAGGGCCGGTTCCTGTTCCTGGGTTCGGGTTATTACGATTACGACCAGCCGCATGACGCCGGTTTTGCTGGGCGCGACACGTTCAAGGGCCCGGTGATCCATCCGCAGTTCTGGCCAGAGGATCTCGATTACAGCGGCAAAAAGGTGGTCGTGATCGGATCGGGCGCAACCGCGGTGACGATCGTACCGGCCTTGGCAAGCTCGGGCGCGGGGCATGTCACCATGCTGCAGCGCACCCCGACCTGGATGGTCAGCCGCCCGGCCAAAGACCGCATGGCAAACGTGTTGCGCAAGGTGCTGCCCGAAAGCATCGCTTACCGGATCACCCGCGCCAAGAACATTTTCTTGGGCGACCTGGTGTTCAAACGCGCGCGCAGCAAGCCCGAAAAGGTCAAGCAATTCATCACCAAGGAGCTGCGCAAACATCTGGGCGAGAGCTATGACGAGGTCGCCTTCACCCCGCCTTACAATCCGTGGGAACAGCGGCTGTGCCTGGTGCCCGATGCCGATTTCTTCGAGGCGATCAAGACCGGTACCGCCTCAGTCGTGACCGACCAGATCGACAGCTTCGACGCGAGCGGAATCAACCTCAAATCGGGTGAGCATCTCGACGCGGACATTATCGTCACCGCGACCGGCCTGAAGATGAGCTTCGCGGGCAAGATTGCGGTCAGCGTCGATGGCGCGCCGGTCGATTTTGCGCAGCACTATTTTTATCGCAATTGCATGTTTTCCAACGTTCCCAATCTGGCCGGCATTTTCGGCTACCTCAATGCCAGTTGGACGCTGCGGGTCGATATCGTTGCGCAATATATCACCCGCCTGCTGCGCCAGATGGATAGCTATGGCGCGGTCGTTGCAACTCCGACCATGGCCAAAGGTGGGGAACCCGCTGAAGACGATATCTTCGACTTCTCCTCGGGCTATATCCAACGCGGCAAGCACCTGATGCCCAAGAACGCGGCCAGCCTGCCGTGGCGGCTCAATCAGGAATACCTCAAGGACCGGGTGGATATGCGCCAGGCCCCGATCGATGACGGGGTGCTCGAATTCCAACGGATGCGCGAACTGACGAGGGCGTAGGTCAGGGCTTTAATTCGTCAATCCGCCCATAGCGGGATGCCGTGCGATCTTCCTCTCGGCGCAGGTTTCCCCTAACGGAGCGGGATGAGCACACCCTCCCGCATCTGGAAAGCCGCATTGCTGGTCATCGGGGATGAGATCCTCTCAGGCCGCACGCAAGACAAGAACATCGCGCAAGTTGCCGCGTGGCTGGGGGTGCAAGGTATCCGGCTGGCCGAAGTGCGCGTGGTGTCAGACGATACCAGCGCGATTGTTGAGGCGGTCAACGCGCTTCGGGCGCGCAACGATTACCTGTTCACCACCGGCGGGATCGGCCCGACGCACGACGACATTACCGTCGATGCGGTGGCCGAAGCGTTGGGGGTGGAGGTGGTGATCCATCCCGAAGCCCGCGCGATCCTAGAACGCTATTACCAGAGCCGCGGCGGCCTGAACGAAGCGCGGCTGCGCATGGCCCGGGTGCCCGGCGGGGCCGAGTTGATCGCCAACCGCATGTCGGGCGCGCCCGGGATCCGGATCGACAACGTGTTCCTGATGGCCGGGGTGCCATCGATCACCGCAGGGATGCTCGATGCGCTGACCGGTGAGCTCGAAGGCGGGCTGCCGCTGCTGAGTCAAACGGTCGGCAGTTGGGCAGCGGAAAGCGAAGTGGCCGACCTGCTGCGCGAAACCGAACGCGCCCACGAAGGCTGCGTTATCGGCAGTTACCCGTTTTTCCGCGAGGGCCGGGTCGGCGCAAACTTTGTTGTCCGTTCGGTCGACGCCGCGCGCCTGGACGAGTGCTCGGAGGCGCTAGTAACCGGGCTGCGCGCGCTGGGCCGCGAGGCCATACCGGGTGGGATCTGAGCGGATTGGTCAGGCGGTTGTCATGATGAGCAGTCTTGCCCTTGCCGCCAGTGCCGCCAGCGCGCCCGACATCGCCGAGGCCATGGCGCAGTCGCACGATCCGGCGATGATCGTTGCGTTCGAAGCCACGCTTGCGGCACATGACAGTGCCACCGAAGCCTTGCGCACGTGGTGCGAGAGGCGCGGCATGGCCAGCCCAGCGCAGATCATGGCGCGCCCGGTGTCCGGCGCCGCTGCTCGTCAACCCAACCGGCTGCGCCGTCTGCTCGGCATCGGAGCGCACGAAGCCCTGGGCTACCGTCATGTCGAATTGACCTGCGGCAACCGCGTGCTGTCAGTGGCGCACAATTGGTATGTCCCGGGAAGATTAACCGCCGAAATGAATGCCGCGCTGGCCGATACGCAGCTACCGTTCGGCCGGATCGCAGCGCCGCTGGCCTATCGCCGCGAGCCGCTGGAGATCCTGGCCAAGCCCCCGCGCGGCTGCCCGGCCAATACCATTTCGGCGCACCGCGCGCTGCTGCGCCTGCCGGACGGGCAGCCACTGGCCTATGTGCTGGAGTGCTATACGTCTCATAATCTGGAATAATTCCGGTTCAGGCGTCAGCCCGCCGCAACCTTCGCAAGCTTAACTTAACCACGCCTGTTCATCCCAGCCTGAGACAGGCCGGGCGCAGCGCTTGTCCGCGCTGGCCGCGCCGCGCACACGGCACTCAACGAGGTCGCGCTTGGACAGGCAGTTCCTGTCATTGGTTTTTTAGGTGTACGGCATGACAATCAGTTTCGAACGCAAGAGCGAATTCATCGAACGCCGCCGTCACGGCCGCGCGCCGATCGCTCTGACAATTGCGCTGCGCGAGCGCGGACGCAGCGCGATGGATGCCAGGCTGATCGACTTTTCGGCGCTTGGTTGCCAGATCGACGGGCTATTCTTGGCCCCGGGTTATGCCCCGGTCTGGATCAAGCTGCCCGGGCTCGAGAGTCTCGCCGCGCAGCGCATCTGGGGCACAGGCAATCTGGCCGGCCTGGCTTTCGATACGCCGCTGCACGCCGCCGTGGCCGCACGTTTTCTTCCTGCGCCAGGCAGTCACGCCGCAGCAGCGGCTGCAGCACCGTTCGAAATGCGCGATCCGCTGCTATCACGCCGCGAACAGATCGTGGCGGGGATCGCCGGATCAGACTTTTCGCCGCTACAGCGCCGCAAACAGCCTTCGGGGCTGGGCATGATCGGGCGGATCAACCGCACTGTCAGCCGCAGCGTCGATCACCGCGCCGAACGCCGCTATGCCGATGCCATTCCCGAAGGCACCACGCTGGAAATCGCTGGTGAGGGCATGCGCGTGCTCAATGTCTCGCCTAGCGGGATCAAGGTCAAAGGCGCGCTGGACGAGCGCGACATCGGCGATAAGATCGATCTGGCCTTCGCCGGGTTTCCCGCGATGACCGGGCAACTGGTGTGGATCAATGGCGACGTAGCCGGGATCTCGCTGCCGCAGGCCTCGATCGAACTGTTCGACCGCGCGGCTGGCTGACAAACAGAAGCCCGGACAATCGGTAATCGACACGTCGCCGGGTCCAAGCCTATGATCGGGCAACCGATCATAGGGGACAATTGCATGCGCGCGTCACCATACCTGTTCGTGCTTCCGCTTGCCCTAGCTGCAACTGCGTGTGGCCACCGCACGACCAAGCCGGACCCGAAAAACATCGAAGCGTCCGCTCACGGAGCTTACGTTTCGGCGATCAATTCGAATAGTACCGACGTATTGGTGGCCGATCTGACCGAGGACGTTGTCTATCAGTTCCCCGGCGCGCCCGAGCTGGTCGGCAAGGCCGCAGTACGCAAATGGGTCGATGATTATTTCACCGCCTATCAGACCAAATGGGAAAAAACTTCGCTAGGCTTCACCGTGTCGGGCGACATCGCGTTCGAACGCTATACCTATAAATCGACCGACACCGATCGCAAGACGGGCCAGGTCACCACCGGCACAGGCAAAGGGATCAACGTCTTTCGCAAAGGCCAGGACGGGAAATGGCGGGTCGCGATCGACGGATGGAGTTCAGACAAGGCGGCCTAGGCCTAATAATCCGGCCAACAAAAAGGGCCGAAGGTTTCCCCCCGGCCCGGTTTGTTTGTTTTGCAGCGAAGTTTAAGCGCTTTGCAGCGAGGCCACGTCGATCTTCAGGCCCGGGCCCATCGACGAACTGACCGATACCTTCTGCAGATACTTGCCCTTGGCGCCAGCTGGCTTGGCCTTGACGATCGCATCCATAAACGCGTCGAAATTGGCCTTGAGCTGGTCGTTCGAGAACGACAGCTTGCCGATCCCGCCGTGGATGATCCCGGCCTTTTCAACCCGGAACTCGATCTGGCCGCCCTTGGCGGCTTTAACCGCTTCGGCGACGTTTGGCGTAACCGTGCCCAGCTTAGGGTTTGGCATCAGGCCCTTTGGACCCAGCACTTTGCCCAGCCGGCCAACCACACCCATCATGTCCGGCGTGGCGATCACCCGGCCATAATCGAGGTTACCCGCTTGCATGTCTTCGAGCAGGTCTTCGGCGCCAACTTTGTCGGCCCCGGCGGCGAGCGCCTTTTCAGCATTCTCCCCGCGGGCGAACACCGCCACCTTAACGTCCTTGCCGGTGCCCGAAGGCAGCACGACCATACCGCGCACCATCTGATCGGCGTGGCGCGGATCGACCCCAAGATTAAGCGCGATTTCCAGCGCCTCGTCGAATTTAGTGGTCTTGAGGTCTTTGAGCAGCTGGATTGCTTCGGCAATGCCATACAGTTTCTGGTTATCGCCTAGCTTTGCGGTCAGCGATTTTGCTTTTTTGGTCAGTGCCATGTGCTTAGCCCTCCACCACGGTGAGACCCATCGAACGGGCCGAACCCTCAATGATCTTGGTGGCTTGTTCGATATCGTTGGCTGACAGATCGGCCATCTTGGTTTGCGCAATTTCCGTCAGCTGCGAACGCGTGATCGTACCGCCCGAAATCTTGCCCGGCTCTTTCGAACCTGACTTAAGCCCAGCAGCCTTCTTGATCAGAAAGCTGGCCGGCGGGGTCTTGGTGACGAATGTAAAGCTGCGATCGGCATAGACGGTGATGATCGTCGGGATCGGCATGCTGGCTTCAAGGTCCTGCGTCGCGGCGTTGAACGCCTTGCAGAATTCCATGATGTTGACGCCGCGTTGACCCAGTGCCGGGCCGATTGGCGGTGACGGGGTCGCTTTGCCTGCAGGAACCTGCAGCTTAATATAGCCTTCGATTTTCTTGGCCACGACATGGCCTCCTTTCTTCCTGTTGGCTGCCCCGTGTTTCAGGGAGAGCCGCAGAGTGAGCGGTCAAACAGCCGGCCAAGTCATCTGACTGGGCCAGCCTCCCGCGTGGAATCGCCAGAGCGAGCTCCGAGCGAAGCCGCGCGCCTAGGCGATGACACCTACGAATGCAACCTTCGTCGAACCAGTGTGGCCCCTTGTCGCTGCGCGCGATAGAATGCCGCAGTAAACACGCAGGAGTGAATTGCCCGCTATGCCCCGGAACAGGTCCAGGAAAGCGCAGGGTTTGGCGGGCGCCGCGCTGTGCATTCTATTGCTTGCGACTCAGGCCGGTGCAGCGCGAGAACGAAAAGCGCTCGATCAGGCTGCGAAGATGCCGCCGCTGGCCCCGGCGGTGATCGACGATACGTTGGTGATCGGCGGGGAAGAGCTTGCCGCGCGCAAGCTGGCATCGCGGCTGACCGTGGAAGTTGGCGTCAATGGCACCGGGCCCTATCGCTTCGTGGTCGATAGCGGCGCAGACACTTCGGTGATCGGCGCGCGTCTGGCCGGCGCGCTGCATCTGCCCGCCGGGCATCCAGTTATGCTCAACGGCATAACCGAATCGCGCCGAGTTGACCGGGTGCTGGTGGATAGGCTGCAGGTCGGCCCCAGCCTATTCCAGGACCTTGAGCTCCCCCGGCTCGACGAGCGCGACCTAGGGGCGGTCGGCATGATCGGGCTCGATGCGTTGGCGGGGCTGCGACTGATGCTCGATTTTGATGCACGCAGAGTCTCAGTCAACGACGCGAGTCTCCCAGCTCCGCAGCTGGACGGCGAGATCGTGGTCGTCGCGCGACTCAAACGCGGACAGCTGATCCTGACCCAGGTCAAGGCCAACGGAATCACGCTCGATGCGGTGATCGACACCGGCTCTGAGATCACCATCGGCAACATCGCGCTGCGCAAGCAAATTTTCCGCCGCCGGCACCGCGAGGTGCAGAAGATCGAGGTGATCGGCGTAACCGGGGCCAAAATCACGCTCGATCTGGTTGTGGTCGATGAGTTGCGGATCGGCGGCATCTTGCTCAGCGACGTACCGGTCGCCTTCGCCGATGTGCCACCGTTCGATGTTTTCGCGCTGGCGGACCGGCCGGCACTGCTGCTCGGCACTGACGTGATGGAGAATTTTCGCAAGGTTAGCTTAGATTTCCACGCTCGCAAGGTCAGGTTCCAACTGCGCAAATGCACCGCTCAGGGAATTATCCTTTCAACCAGTAATTCGATGAGCCTGTTGGGCGCTGAACGTGGCCACGAAGCGGTCTGCAAACGTTAGGTACGCCCTAAGGATAGGCATCGCCCATTAATCAATCTAGGTTAGCGCAAAACTGCCAATTTAGCCGAAGGGGACCAGTGAATGTTCGAACTCGTCACCCGCGCCAAGGAGTTGGCGTCTAGCAATCTCGGCAGTCTAATCGACATGGCCAGCAATCCGGCCAAGATGCTCAAATTGCTGCTGACCGAGTTGGAAGAAACGGTAATCGCGCTCGAACGCGACGCCGCCAGTCTTGATCGCGGTGCAGGAAAATTCACCCGAGACGCCGAACGATTTGACGCTGCGGTGCAGACCTGGGATGCCAAAGCCAAGCTGGCGATGTCGCGCAATCGTGAAGATCTCGCCCGTGGCGCGCTGGCCGAACGCAACGCCGCGCGCGATGCTGCTGCGGCACAGCGCGAAGCTGCTGCCGCCACAAGCGGAGAAGCCGGCGATTTGCGCACCCATGTGGCCAATCTCGAAGCAAAACACGGCGAAACCCGCGCAAGGCTATTAAGGGTAATGGCTGAAGCCAGACCCGGGCGGACTGCGGCGACTGCAGCCAGCAAGACCCGTGAGCGCACCGGAGCTATGCTGGACCGCTTTGCCGCGCTTGAAAAGCGGATCGACTATGCTGCCAGCAATGCGACCAAGCCCGCCACGCTCGATCAAGAACTGGCCGCGCTGGCGAATGACGCGACGCTGGAAGCCGATCTGACGGCGCTGCGGAAAAGTCTCGGCAAAAAGAAGTAGGCGGGTGCATGCGGCAAGCTCGTCATCCCGGCGCAGGCCGGGATGACGGAATGGCTTACTTGATCAGTTCAACATGCTCGAAGTCCAGCTCGACCGGGGTCGCGCGCCCGAAGATCGAGACCGAAACCTTGACCCGGTTCTTGTCGAAATCGAGCTCTTCAACGGTGCCGGTGAAGGTGTTGAACGGGCCATCGAGCACCTTGACCGCATCGCCAATCTCGTAATCGACGCTGACGTGCTTCTTGGGTTCGGCTGCGGCGGCGTCGCGCGCGCCGAAATAGCGCGCGGCCTCGCGGTCGGTGATCGGCTGCGGTTTGCCATTGGGGCCCAGGAAGCCGGTTACCTTGGGGGTGTTTTTGACGAGGTGATAGACATCGTCATTAAGGCCCAGCTTGGCTAGCACATAGCCCGGCATGGTCTTGCGTTCGGTCTGGACCTTCTTGCCGCGCTTAACTTCGGTGATCATTTCGGACGGAACCTCGACGGCTTCGACCAAAGCTTCAAGCCCCATACGCTGGGCCTCGGACAGGATTGAATCCCGAACCTTGCTTTCGAACCCCGAATAGGCGTGGATGATATACCAGCGAGCCATGTCTGCCTTGTCTATGTTTGCTGCGCTGGCCGTCAGGCCAGCGAAAGAAGGAACTTAACGATCTGGCCGAAGACCGTGTCGACGCCGAGGAAAAACAGCGCCAGCACAAACATCATGATGCCCACGAAGATTGCGGTGGTGGTGGTTTCCTGACGCGAAGGCCAAACAACCTTCCTGCCTTCCGCCTGCACCTGACGGACGAATTCGCCCGGGTTAAACTTCGCCATGGGTTTGTCACTCGCGTATTAGAGCCAAAATCCTCGTGTCTTGCGCCAAGGGGATAGCGCCGCCCGGCGGCTGCCAGGCAGCTGGGCCGGAGGGGCGACTGATTCTCCTTGTGTCGGAAGACACCGCGGCACTTAGCTATGCG
>JAYTIS010000329.1:0-3757 GCA_043731725.1 Novosphingobium sp. | reverse complement strand
GGTGCTCCGCCCGCAACGCGGCTGTGGACGATGATCGAGACTTGCGCCGTAGTGCCGGAACTTGGCCGCTTGGCTGCGCTCAAGGCCAGTACGCGGCTGGCAGCTTTCGTGCTTGGCACCAACGATCTGGCCAAGGATATGCGCGCCCAGATCAGGCCGGGACGTGCGCCGTTCCTCCCGATCCTGAGCGCCGCAGTCTGTGCCGCCCACGCGCACGGGCTGGTGGTGATTGACGGTGTCTGCAACGAATTCCGCGATTCCAACGTGCTGAGCGCCGAAGCGCGACAGGGGCTCGAGTTCGGGTTCGACGGCAAGTCGCTGATCCACCCCGACCAGGTCGAGCCGTGCAACGCGGTGTTTTCACCAAACGCTGCCGAACTCGACCAAGCCCGTGCAATCGTAGCTGCGTTTGACGATCCAGAACACGCCGGCAAGGGCGCGATTCGACTGGAGGGGATGATGGTGGAACTGCTGCACCTGGATCAGGCCCGGCGGGTGTTGGCGATCGCCGCGGTCATCGCCGGCGATCAGCCCCAGGCCCGATAAACCCCGTACAGACTGGTTGCGGTCAAGACGATCCCGACCAGCACCAGCATCAACTTGGGATTGAAATGCTTGGCCGCCCAAGCCCCGATCGGTGCGGCCATCAGCCCTCCGATCAACAGGCCGAGAGTAGCCCCGGCGACGTCAGCAAACCCCAGATGCCAGATAAACGTGGCTGAAATCGCGATGGTCAGGAAAAATTCGACCGTGTTGACCGTGCCCACTACCTTGCGCGGGTCTGCCCCTTGGATGAGCAGGTTTGAGGTAACCACCGGTCCCCAGCCACCGCCGCCAGCTGCGTCAAGGAATCCACCGAACAGTCCGAGCGGCGCGATGAATTTCGCATCTTTGATCTGCGGCGGATAAAACAGCCCACGCACCAAAATGTAGATGCCGATACCGGACAGGTAGATCAGCACGAACGGCTTGACGACAGTGGCATCGAGCGAGGTGAGCACATAGGCACCCAGCACCCCGCCAAGCACGCCGGGCACTAGCAGCCGCAGGAACAAACGCTTGTCGACATTGCCGTGCAGAAGATGGCTGATTCCCGAGGTTGCGGTGGTGAAACATTCGACCAAATGGACCCGCTGCGAAGCGAGTGCGGGCGGTACTCCCATCACCACCACCAGCAAAGTGTTTGAAATCACCCCGAAGGCCATGCCCAATGCGCCATCGACCAATTGTGCTGCGAAACCGACCCCGATGAACGGCAGCAGTGCGACCAGATTGAAGTGCGAAAAATCAAACACGCGGCAGTCTCCGGTCGGGTTTCAGCCTGCCGGATAGAGTTTGCGCCACAACTGAGCGACAAAGAAATTCACACACTCGGCAAATGGAAACCTTTGCGAGCCAAGGCGATGGCCGACTTGCGATCCTTAGCGGATGGCGAAGATATGGGTCGCGCGCGCCTTGACGAAAGCCTGTTTGGGCAACTTGACACAGCGCGCTTCGACCAGCGGATAATCCGCCCGCAAGGCCGCGTCGCTCTGCAGCGCAGGCTCAATCTGTGCCTGACATTGCGCCGACCCACTGTATACCTGTGTTGGGCTCACAAGGCGCTCGCAAGCGCTGCCATCGTCCGCACATCCGAACATCAGCAAAGTGTATGCAACGACGCTCATGGCGGCTCTCCTTGGCGGAATAACCGGTCAGCGCCGACATAGTTCCCGCCCGCCGGGTGCCGCCCCCGTCAATCCCGCCGACGAAAACGGAAGTACCAGACTTCGTGCCCGTAGACATTGCGCGCCTTGGCTTCGTAGCGCGTTTCGGGCCAGCCTGCAGGGCGGTGCTGGAAATCGGCCGGCTGGTCACATAGCCATTCAAATTGGTGGGTATGGCGGCGCATCACCATCAATGCATGGCGTAGGTAGACC
This sequence comes from Novosphingobium sp., assembly GCA_043731725.1. Lineage (GTDB taxonomy): Bacteria > Pseudomonadota > Alphaproteobacteria > Sphingomonadales > Sphingomonadaceae > Novosphingobium. Next base: position 1,838 of record JAYTIS010000329.1, on the reverse strand, counting down.
GCATGATCAGTACCAAAGCGCAATTCGCCGCCGGGCCCCAGCTTGGCCGCGAACAGATCGATCGGCCCATCGTTCATCATCCGCCGTTTGGCATGGCGCGCCTTAGGCCAAGGGTCGGGATGGAGTAGATAGAGGAAGCTGAGTGCCCCATCAGGGATGCGTTGCAGCACCTCAAGTGCGTCGCCGTGGTGAAGACGCACATTGCCGAGCGGCGGGCGCATGCCATTGTCGCCGGCCACGTGAGTCAAGGCCTGGGCCACTCCGTTCAGAAATGGCTCGGCACCGATGAAGCCGTGATCGGGCAACAGGTCAGCGCGCGCCGCGATATGCTCGCCGCCGCCGAAGCCGATCTCGAAATGCAGCGGACGCGCGGTGCCGAACAGCCCCGTCGCGGTTACCGGGCCGTCGGTGGGGACGGCAATGCGCGGCAACAGATTATCGACAAGCCCCTGCTGTGCCGTTCGCAGCGGCTTGCCCTTGGAGCGGCCATAGAGCCGCTTGATCGTGGTTGGATCACCAGATTTGTAAGCGGCCATGGCGCCGCCCTTAGCTTGCAGTGCAGCGGCGCGCTATACCCTGAACGAACACGGCCCGCCGGTAAGGCGGGCCGTGGAGATGACAGTTTCGGGCAGCGAAATCAGGCGGCCTGCACTTCTTCGCCAGGATCGCGCAGAACATAGCCGCGGCCCCAGACGGTTTCGATGTAGTTTTCACCATTGCAGGCATGCGCCAGTTTTTTGCGCAGCTTACAGATAAACACGTCGATGATTTTGAGTTCGGGTTCGTCCATCCCGCCATACAAGTGGTTGAGGAACATTTCCTTGGTCAGGGTGGTGCCCTTGCGCAGCGACAGCAGCTCGAGCATCGCGTATTCCTTGCCGGTCAGATGGACACGGGCTCCATCGACTTCGACCGTCTTAGCATCAAGGTTGACCGCGAGCTTTCCGGTACGGATTACCGATTGCGAATGGCCCTTGGACCGGCGGACCACGGCGTGGATGCGGGCTACCAGTTCTTCACGGTGGAATGGCTTGGTGACGTAATCGTCAGCGCCGAAGCCGAAGCTGCGGACTTTCGAATCCATCTCGGAAATGCCAGACAGAATCAGCACCGGGGTCTGTACCTTAGCGACGCGCAGCTTCTTGAGCACGTCGTAGCCATGCATGTCCGGCAAATTGAGGTCGAGCAGGATGATATCGTAATCATACAGTTTGCCTAGATCCAAGCCTTCTTCGCCCAAGTCGGTCGAATAGACATTGAAACCTTCGGTAGTAAGCATCAGTTCGATAGCCCGCGCCGTAGTCGGCTCGTCCTCGATCAGCAACACGCGCATGGGTAGTCCCCTTCTGCCCCGTTCTCGAACAATAACCCCTTGGAAAGGGTCAGTGTCCGCCATTAACCATATGACCAATGAAGATGAAAGGTTAATTTCTCGTAAACGGGCGGAAATGCGCGAGTCGCTTGTTGTGGGTGCGCTGACCGCATCCGCGGTCAGCTGGCAACACCAGCCCGCCCACCATTTCAGGATACTCTGTGGATGGCCGGGCGGGGGAGCGGGCCGGTGTTGCAAGGAAAGGCCGGAAGGCCTTTCCGCACCGCCGTCAGGCGGAAATAACGACAGTCCCGGGATGATGCTTGTCGAGGTGCTTGCGGATGATCTTGAGGTTTCTGGTGTTCGACCGAAATGCGAAATCGAAGAGGTCGCCAGCGATCGGTACGGCGCCGATCAGGCTGTCGATTCCGACATTGCCGGCCATGCGCCACAGCTGCCAGCGCGGCATCCCCAAATTGCGGGCTTCCCACACCAGATAAAGCCCCATCGCCGCCGTGATCGCATC
>JAYTIS010000328.1:0-1974 GCA_043731725.1 Novosphingobium sp. | reverse complement strand
GATCTGACCGAGGGCAACGAACGCGACGCGGCGATTGAGCGGATCAAGGCCGAAGTGGCCGCAGAAAAGGCGCAGGTGCTAGCCGCCGGTGGGCTCTGTGTGATCGGCACCGAGCGCCACGAAAGCCGCCGGATCGATAACCAGCTGCGCGGCCGATCGGGCCGCCAAGGTGATCCCGGCATGTCGAAGTTTTACCTGTGCCTTGAGGATGATCTGCTGCGCATTTTCGGGCCAGACACATTGTTTAGCCGGATGATGAATTCCAACCTGGCCGATGGCGAGGCAATTGGTTCGCGTTGGCTGTCGAAGGCCATTGAGACCGCGCAGAAAAAGGTTGAGGCGCGTAATTACGATATCCGCAAGCAAGTGGTCGAATACGACGATGTGATGAACGACCAGCGCAAAGTCATATACGAACAGCGCGCTGACATCATGGACGCCGATGCCCTTGACGATGTGGTGGAGGACATGCGCCATGATACGGTCAATGCGCTGGTCGGCGACGCCTGCCCGCCGGGATCCTACCCTGAACAGTGGAACATCGATGGACTGAAGGTGCGCGTACTTGATGTGCTGGGAATCGACGCGCAGATCGACGAATGGCTGCGCGAGGACGGGATCGAACCGCAAGACATCGAACAGCGGCTGGCCGAGGCGGCGGATGCCAAGATGGCAGACAAGATGGGCGGCGACGCCAGCATCTGGCGGCAAGTCGAAAAGCAGATCCTGCTCGAACGGCTCGATCATTACTGGAAGTTGCACCTCGCCACGCTTGATGCTTTGCGCCAGGTGGTTCACCTGCGCGCCTATGCCCAGAAAACCCCGATCAACGAGTACAAGCAGGAGGCATTCGGGCTGTTCGAGCGAATGCTTGAGGCGATCCGCGAGGATGTCACCCGGATCTTGATGCTGAGCGTGCTGCAGATGCCCGAAACCGCGCCACTGCCCGAATTGCCCGATTTCCTAACCGGGCATATCGACAGTCTCAGCTTCGACGATGCCAGCAATGCTCGGACCCCGGGGGCCGCGGCGATGATGGGCGCGCTTGGAACTGGCGCAGCAGTGCTGACTGCGCCGGGCGAGGGCGATCCCTATGCTGACATGGGGCTGTCCCGTAATGCACTATGCCCGTGCGGTTCGGGCGAAAAGTATAAGCACTGCCACGGTGCCGCCGGTTAGGCTCGCCGTATGATCTGGTTGCCACCCGCATTCTTCGCCACAGCGCTGCTCTATGCCTCGGTCGGGTTTGGTGGGGGATCGACGTACAATGCGTTGCTCTCGCTCGCGCAATTCGATTACCGCCTGCTGCCGATTGTCAGCTTAGCCTGCAACGTCGTGGTGGTCTGCGGCAGCATGATGCGGTTCGCCCGCGCGGGCGTGGTGCCGTGGCGGCGGGCCTTACTCCTCGCGCTGATTGCGGCGCCGCTGGCCTTTCTGGGCGGGTTGACCCCGATCAAGCAATCGACCTTTTTGGTGCTGCTGGGATTCATCCTGATCGCTGCCGGGCTGGCGCTGTTCGTCCCGCGCGCGGATGAGGCCGAAGCCGAATCGCGGCCGCTGGCGCGGTGGATGCCGTTGGCGGTGGCCCCGCTGGGCTATCTGGCCGGGCTGGTTGGGATTGGAGGCGGAATTTTTCTCGCGCCGTTGCTGCATTACACGCGCTGGGCCGGCGCGCGGGCGATAGCAGCCACGACCAGTCTGTTCATCCTGATCAACTCGCTCAGCGGATTAGTCGGCCAACTCTCGAAGAACGGTGTTGCTACGTTTGGCACCTCGCTGGGCGATTCGTTGCCGCTGTTGATCGCGGTAGTGCTAGGCGGTCAGCTCGGCAGCGTGCTGGCGCTGCGCTGGTTGCCCGAGCGCATTATCCGGGCATTGACCGCTGCGCTGACGATCTGGGCCGGTGGGCAGCTACTCTACCGGCAATGGTTTTGAAGCTGTTTCCCGCCTTTAGTCACCTCACAAGCGAGGCGG
>JAYTIS010000327.1:0-2478 GCA_043731725.1 Novosphingobium sp. | reverse complement strand
CTTGCAATCGAACCCGCCCATCTGCTGGAAATAGGTGAACTGGCTGACTTCCATCCCATCGCACCAGACTTCCCAGCCCAGCCCCCAGGCGCCCAGCGTGGGGCTTTCCCAGTCATCCTCGACAAAGCGGATATCGTGCGCCAGCGGATCGATCCCGATTTCCAGCAGGCTGCCAAGATAGAGCTCCTGGAAGTTTGCCGGGCTCGGCTTCATGATCACCTGGTACTGGTAATAGTGCTGCAGCCGGTTGGGGTTTTTGCCATAGCGCCCGTCGGTCGGGCGGCGGCTCGGTTGAACATAGGCAGCGCTCCAGATTTCCGGGCCAAGGCTGCGCAGCGTGGTGGCCGGATGAAACGTACCCGCCCCCACGCGCATGTCATAAGGTTGGAGGATCAGGCAGCCGTGCCCGCTCCAGTAGGCATGGAGGCGCAGGATCATGTCCTGGAACGAGAGCGACGAAGCCTCCCGACCGTCCTGAGCTTGTCGAAGGATCATGCGCGGCCTTTGGCGGATGGGCCCCACCCGGTCAATATCCGCATTCGTTCATCGACTGTGAGGAATTGGACGGTTAGGACGCTGCCATGACCTTAGCCAAGCGCCTGTTCGCCCCGTTGATTGCCCCCATGGTTGCCATTTTCGCGCTGGCCGGGAGCGCGAATGCGCCCGCCGATCCGCAGCGTCTGCCCACCCCGCAACCGGTCCAGACGGCGCCAATGGTGGCGCCCGTTCAGGTCCACCCTGCGCTGTGGAAGATCGCCGACCACGACACCACGATCTACCTGTTCGGCACGATCCACCTGCTGCCAGATGGGATCGACTGGCTCAACGGCCCGCTGGGCTATGCGCTCGATCATTCGGACACCTTGGTGACCGAGCTGCCCGACCTCCCCCCCGGCGACATTGCGGCGGCGCTGCTGCGCCATGGCACACTGGTCCCGGGCAAGAACCTGCGCCAGATGATGGATGAAAAGCACCGCGCGCAATTCGAAGCGGCAATGACCAAGCTCGGCTTGCCGATCTCGCTCCTCGACAAAAAGAAGCCCTGGGTGGCCGCCGCGACCTTGCCGATCCTGCAGCTGCAGAAAGCGGGCTACAACATCCAGTCCGGGGTCGAGAACGGGCTGACCAAGCGCGCCACCGAGCTTGGCCACCCGCGCACCGGGCTTGAAACCGCCGACTTCCAGTTTGGCCAGTTCGATGCGCTGACCGAGGAAGAGCAGCTTGAATACCTGGGCAACGTGCTCGACGCCCTGCCCGAAATCAACGCCGAGATCACCGCCATGGTCGGCAGCTGGACCTGCGGCGATGCAGCCGCACTGGCCAAACAGCTCAACGCCGACAGCGACAGCCCAGTGCTGGCCGAAGCGTTGATCTTCAGCCGCAACCGCAACTGGGCGGCGTGGATCGAAAACCGCCTGAAGCAGCCCGGCACGGTGTTCATCGCGGTCGGGGCGGGTCACCTTGGCGGCAAGGGCAGCGTGCAGGATGTGCTCTCGAAACACGGGATCAAGGCGGTCCGTGTCCAGTAGGAAACTGCGCGGCCTAGTCTGCGCCGCACTGGCCGCGCTGGCGCTGGTTGGCTGTGCCAAGCCTGCCGAAGTTCGCCCGGCATTGTGGCTGGTCGAGGGTCCGGGCGGACAAAAGGCGTGGTTGTTCGGCACGATTCATGCGTTGCCCCGGCCGATCGAATGGAAATCGGCCAAGGTCGCGGCGGCGCTTGGCCAGTCCGACCGGCTGCTGCTGGAAGTGGCGAATATCGAGGACGATGCGGCCACCGCCAAGGCCTTTGCCGCGCTGGCGCAAAGCCCCGGACTGCCGCCGCTCGAACGGCGGGTTCCGCCCGATCAGCAAGACGAGCTCGATACGGCGCTCAAGGCTGATCACTTCGAATCCGGCGCGCTTGATACCTATGAGACCTGGGCGGTGGCGCTGATGTTGCAGAACGCGGCGATGGCGGCGGGCGATTCCAACGCCGCCAACGGAATCGACCGGGCGCTGGTGCGTAGTTACACCAAGCCGGTCGAAGAATTCGAGGGTGCCGCGGCGCAGCTCGCGATCTTCGACCGCCTGCCCGAAGCGGCGCAGCGCGCGCTGCTAGAAGCCGCAATCACGCGGCCTGGCGAAGATCTTGCCAGCCTGCGCAAGCTTGAACAGGCCTGGGCGCATGGCGACCTCGCCACGGTCGATGCGGAAACGAACGCCGACTTTCTCAGCAATCCGGAGCTGCGCGAGGCACTGCTCACCCGGCGCAACGATGCCTGGCTGGCGCGGCTGGTCGGCGAGCTTCAGCAAGGCGCGCATCCGTTCGTAGCGGTCGGGCTGGCGCACCTGGCCGGCCAGGACGGCCTGCCCGCCCTGCTGACCCGGCGCGGCTACAACGTCACCCGGCTCCAGTAGCTTGCATTTGCGCTGCTTTGCCGCTAACGGCGCCCGCTTCCCCGTCTTAGGTCATCCCTGGAGGCGAGACGGCGGAGATGT
>JAYTIS010000326.1:0-3607 GCA_043731725.1 Novosphingobium sp. | reverse complement strand
AGCGCGAAACGCCGGCAGAAGCGCTCGGCGCGCGCATTGCCAAGTCCGCATTGCCAATCGGCTTGATTGTCATGACCCGCTATCGCGAAGGGGCCCGCTGGACACCGCGGCGGCTGTCGCCCGCAGTAGGCGCCTTGCAACTGATGAAGCACACGATTGCAGCGCGGATGGATCCGGCGCGCACCATCGATATGCTGAGCCGGATTGCTGCCAGCGCGCCGATCCTGAGGTCCAACCGGCCTGATGCTGAGTTGGTTCGTCACGATATTTTTCGCCGGGCGTCCGCGCAATCTTGCGGCGAGGGAGTTCGGCAAGCAATTTGATCACAAGTTCCGCACGAAGGGATGATGGGATGACCGGAAATAGCACCTGCCCGAGAGCTCGCGAAGACGGACTTATTGTCCGCGAGATGGCTGACGAAGTTCTGATTTACGACACCACCTGTGACCGGGCGACCGCGCTTAACCCATTCGCTGCCTTGGTGTGGGCCGCCTGCGATGGGGTGTCGGACAGAGCCGCGATCGCCGCGCGGCTGCGCGCCGAGGGTGGATCAGCCAATACTGTGGACGATGTCGACAAGGCGCTGACGCTGTTGGATAAGGCCCGCCTGCTCGATCGTTCGGCCACCCAGCCTGCGTCCGAAATTGCCGCCGCCAGCCGCCGCAAGTTCATCGGCCGGGTCGGACAGACCGGCCTCGCCGCAGCGCTGGCGGTTCCGGTGATCACTTCGATCCTGGCGCCGACGCCCGCCCAAGCAGCTACCTGCCTGCCTGGCGGCGCATCGTGCACGACCGGCGCCCAATGCTGTTCAGGTCTATGTCTAGCCAACGCCTGCATCTGATCGGGTGACGTGGCTGCCGATCCGGCAAAATCGTTCCGCCAAAATCCAGTCCGGAGCACTTGTTGCACGGATTCTGTGCGGGGCTTGGCGCGATCGGCCTGAACCGTTGAAAGCCACTGGCGCGGAAATCGGCGAGGCTGCTCCCCAGCTGCTCGGATCGGGCGCGGCCGCGCTCGGCTGGCGGCGGCTTTTGGCCTCCGCACCGCTTGACCGGGCAGTCGAAGCCGAAGACCTCGCCCAAACGGCCCGCCTGCTCGCGCTGGCCGACACCCTGCGCACCGAAAATCTGCGACAATTATCGGCGCTGATGCGCGAGGCCGGCGTTACGCCCTTGCTGTTCAAGGGCTGGGCCATCGCGCAATATTATGCAGAGACCTACCTCAGGCCGTGCGGGGACTTCGATATCCTGGTTCAAGCGGCAGATTTCCATAAGGCGTCAGCGCTGCTGGCGCGCCACGCTGTCTTAATAATGGGACCGGGCGGGCCGTTCGTCTTGCACAATCTGGCTTTGCAGATGGACTATACGGTCGATCTCCATGGCGAGTTGTCTCCGCTCTACAACACGGACGTCAGCGACCTGTTCCGGCGCGCGCAGCCCGCACCGTCGCCGGCGCAATCGATGCTGGTGCCATGTGCCGAAGACCATCTACGCATCGTCATTGTTCACCTGCTGAAACACGGAGCGTGGCGCCCAATCTGGCTGTGCGATGTCGCGGCGCTGGTCGAGAAAATTCCCGATGCCTTCGACTGGGAAATTTGCCTGACAGGTGATCGGGTAACGGCTGATTGGATCAGCGCGATAATCGTGACCACGCACCGCCTGCTGGATTGCCGGATCGACCATCTTCCTGAGGCGATCCGCTGTTTCCCGGCCCCGGCGTGGATTGAACAGACAATCCGCAATTTATGGAACGCGCCCTATCCAGCGCGGTTCATCATGCACCGCAATGAACTTCGCCGCGCGCCAATTGCCTATCTGCGCAAGGTATGGGCAAATCCCGTTTGGGCAGCCTTTACGCGGGGCGCAGCCGTTACGAAGACACCGAGAATCCGCTATCAGCTCAGCCGGTTTGCTCGCCACGCGAGCCGGGCATTCAGGCCGTGGGTCTGGGCCAGTAGATGAAGCTGTGAATGAGAAGGCCAGCCAACTTGATTGGACAGGGGAAGCTGCGCTGGTCCAATTAAGCAGCAACCTTGGGGCGAGGGCGTTGAGGACTAAATCAGCGTGGCGCGGAAAAGCCGCGCTTCGTCCCGGTAAAGCAAATCGCGCCTTGTCTATATAATCAGTAGAGATAAATCGAACCCCACAAGGAGACCTGTGATGCTTGAGCCCGATTCGCTGATTTAACGGCAGTCACCGCCGCCGACCCCCGAAATTTCGCCATTTGCTCGCTGAAACTCGGTTTCGGCGCCGCGTCTTTGTGCCCGATCGAAAGCTCACCATGTCCACCATCTACCGCGTTGCCCTACTGGCAACTTCAGCACTGATTGCCCATTCGGCCGCTGCCCAGACCGTCCATCCGAGTCCGGCTCAGGCCAGTCCGGCTCAGACCAGTCCAAGTCCCGCCGGGACCACTTCGGTCGGCACCGGTGCGGCCGATAATACGCCAGAGATTATCGTCACCGCGCGGCACAAGGCGGAAAGCTCGCAAGCCGTGCCACTGGCGATCTCAGTGATCGGCGGCGATCACATCGACAACACCGGAGCGTTCAATGTCGGGCGACTGCAACAGCTTACTCCGACGCTGCAATTCTATTCCTCGAACCCGCGCAACAGTTCGGTCAATATCCGCGGGATCGGTGCGCCGGTCGGGCTGACTAACGACGGGATCGAGCAGGGGGTGGGGATCTATGTCGACGATGTCTATTCGAGCCGGGTCGCCTCGGCCACGTTCGACTTTCTCGATGTCCAGCGGATCGAAGTGCTGCGCGGGCCGCAGGGTACGCTGTACGGCAAAAACACCACCGCCGGAGCGATCAACATCGCCACCCGCCAGCCGACTTTCCAGTTTGAAGGCCGCGCCGAATTCAGCCTGGGCAACCTTGGGTTCAAACAGGCCAAAGCGGCACTGTCCGGCCCGTTGAACGGGAATCTGGCGGCGCGCATCGCGGTTTCGGCGACCCGCCGCAATGGTACATTGTACAACGTCACCACCCAGCGCCGAGTCAACGAGCAAGGCAATCTAGGCGTGCGAGTGCAGCTGCTGTGGCGGCCAACCGGCAACCTGGATGTGACGCTGTCAGGTGATTACAACACGCAAAATCCCGAATGCTGTGCGACTGTCTATGTCCGCACCGCGCCGACCCAGCGGCCGATTTACCGCCAGTTCGATGCGCTGGCGGCGGCGCAGGGCTATGCTCCAGCCAGCCGCAATCCGTTCGACCGGGTGACCGATGTCGATGCCGATCTCAACGCCGGCAACAAGATTGGCGGACTATCGGCGAAGGTCAAGTTGGAGCTGGGCGCAAGCACGCTGACCTCGATCACCGCCTGGCGGTTCTGGGATTGGATGCCGTCGAACGATCGCGATTTTACCGGCCTGCCGGTGACCACCAAGTCGCAAAATCCATCGCGGCAGAACCAGTACACACAGGAATTCCGCTTTGCGCACAGCGGTTCGCGGCTCGATTTCAACGCGGGGCTGTTTGGCTATTACCAGACAATCCGCACGCAAGGTTTGCAGCAGCTTGGCGTAGCTGCCAGCCGTTGGTTGCTCAACCCGGGCAATATCAGCGCGACCTATCTGACCAATCCCTCGGCTTGCG
>JAYTIS010000325.1:0-4334 GCA_043731725.1 Novosphingobium sp. | reverse complement strand
AGCATAAATGCAAGTGTTTTCGCCTGCTTGGCGACGCGACTTGATCCAGAATAGTGTCAAGCGGATAAGCGCTTGAATTGTTTGATCAGACCAGGCGGGCCTGATTCAGCGCTGCGGCGATGAACCCGGCGAACAAGGGATGTGGGTCAAACGGACGGCTTTTGAGCTCGGGGTGGAACTGCACACCAACAAACCACGGATGATCTGGTCGCTCGACAATTTCGGGTAGCAGCCCATCGGGGGACATGCCTGAAAACACCAGACCGCCCGCTTCGAGAGCATCGCGATAACCACTGTTGACCTCGTAACGATGGCGATGGCGCTCGCTGATCGTGGTCGCCCCGCCATACAGCGCCGCGACATGGCTATTGCCGGCCAGCTTGGCCTCATAGGCCCCCAATCGCATGGTGCCGCCAAGATCTGTACCTGCGCCGCGCTGTTGCAGTCCTTCAGCGCTCATCCACTCGGTGATGATGCCGACCACCGGTTCATCGGTCGGCCCGAATTCGGTTGAGCTGGCATCCGCAATCCCGGCGGTGTTGCGCGCGCCTTCGATGCAGGCCATCTGCATACCCAGGCAAATTCCAAAAAACGGCACCTTGCGTTCGCGCGCAAAACGGACCGAGGCGATCTTGCCTTCGCTGCCGCGCACTCCGAACCCGCCGGGCACCAGAATGCCGTCCATCGGCTCAAGCCGAGCGACGATATCATCGTCGCCGGCTTCGAACAATTCGGCATCGATCCAGCGAATATTGACCTTGACCCGGTTGGCCATTCCGCCATGCACCAGCGCCTCGTTGAGGCTCTTGTAGGCATCGGGAAGCCCGACATATTTTCCGACCACCCCGATGGTCACTTCGCCTTCGGGATTCTGGAACCGGTCGACGATGTCTTCCCAGCGGCTGAGTTCGGGCGCCGGGGTGGACAGCCCGAAGTGATGCAGCACTTCGGCGTCCAGCCCCTCGGCATGGTACTGCAGCGGTACCGAATAGATGCTGCTGGCATCGAGCGCCGGGATCACAGCTTCCTTGCGCACATTGCAAAACAGCGCGATTTTATTGCGTTCGTTCTCGGGCAGCGGGTGTTCACATCGGCACAGCAGAATATCGGGCTGGATCCCCAGCCCAGTCAGCTCGCGCACCGAGTGCTGGGTCGGCTTGGTCTTGAGCTCGCCCGCTGCCGCGACATAGGGCACCAGCGTGACATGGACCGAACAGGTGTTTTCGCGCCCCAGTTCGTTGCGCAATTGGCGCAGCGCCTCAATGAACGGCAGCCCCTCGATATCGCCGACAGTCCCGCCGATCTCGCACAGCACGAAGTCGTGATCCTCGGTGTCGGCCTGGGCAAATTCCTTGATCGCGTCGGTGACGTGCGGGATAACTTGCACAGTCGCACCCAGATAGTCGCCGCGGCGCTCGCGGATAATGATATCGCGGTAAATCCGCCCTGAAGTTATGTTATCAGCCTGCCGCGCTGAAACGCCGGTAAAGCGCTCGTAATGCCCCAGATCGAGGTCGGTCTCGGCGCCATCATCGGTCACGTAAACTTCGCCGTGCTGGTACGGGCTCATCGTCCCGGGATCGACGTTCAGATATGGATCGAACTTGCGAATCCGCACTTTGTAGCCGCGCGCCTGCAGCAGTGCTGCGAGGCTTGCCGCCATCAGACCTTTGCCAAGCGAGGAGACCACGCCGCCGGTAATAAAAATGAACCGCGCCATGGGAGTTAAGCCTTAAGCCGTAGAGGGGGATGCGGGCAAGCGCCCATTTGTGCAATCCACAGTTGCGCGCGCGCGGCTTCCCGCTGAGAGGCTCAACTGGCCGGCTAAATTTAACCGGTTATCAGGGCTTTTTGGATGGCGGCGCGGCGGGGATTGCGCTGGTCGGGGGACTCGCACCCGTAGCTGGAACCAGAGCCGCACTGGGCCGACCACCAGCCCCGCCCAGCGGATCACTGGGAAGTTGCGGAGCCGGTGCGATCGTACGGTTCAGAGAATCGTCGATGGTGCGGTTGCCGCTCGATTTGACTGCCAGCGCGGCCAGCACGATTGACAAAACCACAAACAAACCCGCCAGGATCGCGGTCAGCCGGGTCATGAAATCGGCTGCACCACGCGCCGACATCAATCCGGCCGGACTCCCACCGGTGCCCAGCCCGCCGCCTTCTGACTTCTGCACCAGAATCACACCAACCAGCAGCGCTGCCACAATGGCCTGAAGGACGGTCAGGAAGATGAACAGCGACATGGGGTTTGGAACTCCGATAAACTTGGCGCGCATCTAGTCACGCGCGGCGCAGTATGCAAGGCGCGCGGGGCAAGGCAGGCTGGGCCTTACCCTTGGTCAGGCGCCGCCGCGGCAATGATCGCCAGAAAACTCTCGGCGGTCAGGCTCGCCCCGCCAACCAGCGCCCCGCCCACTTCATCGCAGTGCAGCAGTTCCACCGCATTGCCGGAATTGACCGAACCGCCGTAGAGAATTCGCACCCCAGCTCCATCCGCGGCGAACAAAGCCAGCAATTGTGCGCGGATTGCGCGGTGCATTGCGCTGACATCGTCAGCCGAAGGCACTCGCCCGGTGCCTATCGCCCAGACCGGCTCATAGGCCACCGTTACTTGCGCCGCGAGCGTGGCACCGGCCGGGACCGAGCCAGTCAGTTGCTTGGTCACGACCGCTTCGGCTAGGCCAGCGTCACGCTCGGCCTCGGTTTCACCGACGCAGACGATAACACCCAGCCCCGTCGCCAGTGCCGCCTCGGCCTTGGCGCGGACAATCGCATCGGTTTCGCCGTGGCCGGCCCGCCGTTCTGAATGTCCCACGATCACGAATTTAGCGCCAACGTCGGCCAGCATCGCCGCCGAAATATCGCCAGTGAACGCCCCGGCGCCATCTTGGTGGCAATCTTGCCCGCCCAGCCTGATCGTATCGACCGCGTCAGCCATCAAGCTGATCAAAGTTGCTGGCGGCGCAATCCCCACTTGCACCGCTGGATGCCGCGCCGCGCCGCGATCGATCGCGCGGGCTTCGGACAGCATTGCCCGCGTTCCGTTCATTTTCCAGTTACCGACAATATAAGGCCGGTTGGGCATCAACAATTCCTCACTGAATTTTGCGCCAGCTTGATTGTGCTGACTAAACTTGCGGTTAGGCGTGCGGGCCCGCGCTTGTCAAAACCCTTGCGACAGGCCGGTAAGCTCAGCCGAGAGTCAACGCGGTTGCCCCATAGCCGGCCCCTTAGTCGGCCCCATTGCCCTGCCCCATTGCTTGCATGCACAATGATCCTTAAAGCGCGGCAGCGTAACGCGTGCCATCTGCGGCAGGCGATCCATTCTAGTTCTGGCGATCAAATCGATGCTTCTATTTTTCCGCAGCTTCTTTGGTTCCAAGTTGGGCGTACTGATCACGCTAGCGTTTGTCGGCATCATCGGCCTCGCCTTTGCGCTGGGCAGCGTTTCTAGCAGCAGTATTGGTGGCTTTTCCAGTGGCAGCAAAATCGCCAGCGTAGGCAGTGAAAAGATCAGCGCAACCGATCTCGAAGCTCAATTTCGCAACATTTTGACCCGGCTGCGTCAGCGCAATCCGCAATTGTCGATCAAGGAATTCCTCGCGAAAGACGGCCTTAACGAAGTGCTGATCTATGCGATGGACGGTAAAGCCGTGATGCAGTGGGGCGATAAAAACGGACTCTATGTGGGTGACCGGTTGATCGACAGCGAAATTGCTAAAGATCCCAATATCCAAGCGCCCGATGGCAAGGTGGATAATGCGCTGTACCGTCAGATGCTTGCCCAACAGGGCGCCACTGACAGTGCCTACCGTGCCGAACAGACGCAAACGTTGATGGCCAAGCTGTTGATGGCTTCAAATTCATTCGGGATCAAAGTCCCCCGCAGGGTTACCGCGCGCTATGTCGCGGTGCTGACCGAACATCGCCGCGGTGCGATCGTCACGCTGCCTCCTGCTGCATTTGCCCCAACGAGCCCGCCAAACGATGCTGAGGTGACGGCATGGTACAACGGACATAAGACCGATTACATTCTGCCTGAGCGCCGCACAGTGCGGTTTGTTAGTTATACTGATGCAGCGGTCAAATCGTCCGCCGTGCCGACCGATGCAGAAATCGCCGCGCGCTATGCCGAGAACAAAGTGAAATACGCCGCTTCTGACAAACGCAAGCTATCACAGATGGTGCTGCCCTCCGAAGTTGCGGCCAAACAAGTCATGACCGAAGTCGCTGGCGGCAAACCGCTCGAAGCCGCAGCACAGGCTAAAGGCTTGGCGGTGGCGGCGCTCGGCAGCTTGACCAAGGATGGCTATGCGCTGCAAAGCTCGGCC
>JAYTIS010000324.1:0-1997 GCA_043731725.1 Novosphingobium sp. | reverse complement strand
GCCTCACCCACGCGCCCGCCGGCGTTGATCCGCGGACCCAGCGCAAAGCCAAGGTCCGAACAGCTCGGCGCGCGGCTGAGGCGACTGGCGTCGATCAACGCAGCCATGCCCACGCCCTCGCGCCGCGCCATCACTTTGAGGCCCTGCGCCACAAAGGCGCGGTTGAGCCCATGCAGCGCTGCGACATCGGCGACCGTGCCCAGCGCGACCAGATCAAGTAACGCAAACAAATCAGGCTCGGCCCGGCTCTCGAAAAAGCCGCGCTGGCGCAGCAGACGTACGGTCGCGATTGCCAATAGGAACGCCACGCCGACCGCAGCCAGATGGCCATGCGCCGCGCCAATCTCGCTTTCGTCGAGCCGATTGGGGTTGACCAGCGCGGCGGCCAGCGGCAGCTCGGCCGAGCATTTGTGGTGATCGACCACCACCACGTCGACCCCGGCGTCGTGCGCCATCGCCAGCGCCTCATGCGCCATCGCGCCGCAATCGACCGTAACGATCAGGCTGGAGCCCTGCTCCGCCAGTCGCACCAGTGCTGCGCCCGACGGTCCATAGCCCTCAAGCAGACGGTCAGGGATATAATACTGGGCTTCAAGCCCGAGCGCGCGCAACAGCCGGATAAGCAAAGCCGCGCTGGTGGCGCCGTCGACGTCATAGTCGCCGTAAACCGTCATAGTCTCGCCGGTCAGCACTGCTTGCGCCAGCCGTTCGGCGGCGGCGTCCATATCGCGCAAGGCCGAAGGATCGGGCAGGAACGCGCGCAGCGAGGGGTTGCGGTGGCGCTCGACATCGTTTTCCGCAACACCGCGCGCGAGCAGCAGCTGGGTTACCAGATCGTGATGGAGCGTTGCACCCCCACTCGCAGTATCGCTACCCAACTCCATATTGCCGCGCCGCCAGCGCCAAGTGCGCCCTGACAGCGAGCGGTCAAGGCCGAGAATCGAGGGCGAAGTCGCGGTCACCCGGTCTGCCTAGACCAGCCGCCTCGACAACAAAAGCGCCGCAAATATTCTGGCGGCAATTGACAACTATTCGATGAAAGCGTCCGCTATGTTGATCAGCACTGGCAAGTGGGGTTTGATGTCATGGCTATCAATCGCAGACTAGCATTCACAGTTGGTATCGGGTTCATCGCGGTGGCTGCCATTCCGGTGTTCGCGCAGCGCGGGACGACCAGTGCGCCGATCGCGCGTTATGATGTGCGCGCCGGGACCGTATCTGGTTTGGCCGCGATGGGCGGCGGCATGGGCGGCGCGATGAGCATGGCCTTTGGCGGCGGCGGCGACAAAGTGCAGCATGAATTGCTGCTGCGGCTGGGCTCCAGTCTTAGCCCCTCTGGCGGTGCACCCAAGGCTGATCACTTCATGCCAGCCGGTGCCAAGCTGGGTAAATCGGTGGCGCTGGTCACGCCAGTGCAGGAAAGCGGGCCCGGCGATCAATTTCCTGGACAGCGCGCGGGGCAACGGCTCACCGGGCGAATGCTGATATTCTGGGGTTGCGGTGAGCACGCACCCAAAGGACAGCCGGTGGTGATCGATTTCGCTAACCTTGCCGCAGGCCAGATGCCGCCGGGCTTATGGTCGGCCAAAGTGCTGCGCGATTGGGGACCAACGTTGCAGAACAGCAAGACTTTCGGGCGCTGGCCGGCAGAGGACGGCAAGATGGTCAAGGCCAACAGTTCACTAATCGGTGGGCACCGCGTGGCAGGAAATTATACGCCCGAAATTGCCTTTAGCTTGACTCAGGATTTCATGACCGCGCTCAAAACCTCCACCACGCAGAACGCCAGCGGATCAAGCCTGCTAAGCTGGAATGCCGTGCCAGCCGCTACCGGCTATCTTGCGTTCCTGTTTGGCGGGAAGATGGGGCAGGGTGGGCAAATGGGCGATATGGTCATGTGGACCAGCAGCGCCTCGCGCCAGTTCGGCGGGGGATTGAGCGACTGGCTTACTCCGGTACAAGTCGCGGCACTGGTGAGGGATCGCACGGTGATGACA
>JAYTIS010000323.1:0-1745 GCA_043731725.1 Novosphingobium sp. | reverse complement strand
GCCTCACCCACTTTGAGCACCACGTCTTGCGACAGGTTGTTGCGCTTGTTGAGCAGGCCCAGCGTGGCGACGCGATCCTTGACCGGGGTGCCGTATTCGCTTTCGACCACTTTGGTGTCCGCGCCAGGGCTGGTAAACGATTTGGGGACTTCGGTCGCGACCGCCTCGGCCGCGTCATCCGTGCCGCTGCTACAGGCTGAAAGCCCAGCGAGGACAGCTAACAACAGGACGTGCGCAGGCCGCATGCCGATCAGGAGTCCGGCGTCCATGCGTCATAATCGCCGGTCGCCGCGGCGCGCTGCCCACCGCGCTCAAGCGCTCCCGCCGGACGATAGGCCTCGGCAGTGCCGGTGGCGTTGGGGGTGTAATCCACTTCCCAGATCCGCGCCGGCGGTAAGTTGCTTTCGGGCACGCCCTCGGCTCCGCCCGCGAATGCACCGTGCAGCCAACCGTGCCATTCGGGTGGTACGCGGCTGGCATCGTTGGCCCCGTTGTAGATCACCCAGCGGCGTTCCTGTCCGGCGAAGGGGTGGCCCGCGCCGAACGGCTTTTTGCCGCGAAAGTAGGTGTTGCCAAGCGTATCGGTGCCGACCTGCTCGCCGCTGAGCGAGCTGTTCAGCAGGGTGCCGATGGTGGCACCGTCCCACCAGGTGAAGATCTTGCCGAAGAATCCCATGGCCCGCGCGTTAGAGGAAGTTGGGGGGTGAAGGCAAGTTTGTCGCGCCGCCGCAAAGCCCGCGTTCAGCTGTGAGCGGGGCCGGGCTGATCAAGCTCGTGCAGATTTAAGCTGGCGATGCGGCGTTGGGAGCGGATTTGCTCCAGCGTACCCGCCGAATCGCGTGCCAGCAGAGCGATCATGCCGTCGAGGGCGTCGATCATGGCGTGGCGCATATTTGTGTTCGAGGAGATCGCAAACTCGGGAAAGTGCCCGTCTACCATCATCCGCGCAAGGCCATAAGCCATCGCCCGGCATTGTAAGTTCGCCTGCGTCAAGTCGAGCGGGCCAATCTGACCCTGCTCCTGGCCTGCGCGCAGCAAGTGCTCCATCGTTTCGCGGATCCAGCGGTTATCTGCGAGCAGGGCCTCGGAATGGTAGAAATCGATCAGCAAGCGATCACCCAGCACCCGGTAGTGAGTCGGGTGGTCCGACGCCCAGTCAACATAGGCCGATCCCAGCATCGCCAATCGCACCAACGGGTTTTCCGCCTGGCACTCCGCCAAACCGCGCGCAATGCTGGTCCGTAACTGGGCCATGCCCTGTTCCGCCACCGCTAGCACCAATTCTCGCTTGCCCGGAAAATGCCGGAACGGCGCGCCTGACGAGACCCCGGCCCGGCGCGCCGCCTCACGCAAAGTCATCGCCTCTATGCCCGATTCGGCTACCAATTGGACCGCCGCCGCGACAATCGCTTCGCGCAAATTGCCGTGGTGATAGGTGCTACGCTGGGCCGCGCTGTCGTCGCTTGCTGATGTCTCTCGCTGAGTCATTCCAGCGAAGCTAGCACGCTGCCCGAACAAATGTAAGCATGGCTTAGATTGGAGATTGACATGGCTTGCGTGAAATGTAAGC
Source organism: Novosphingobium sp. (assembly GCA_043731725.1). GTDB lineage: Bacteria > Pseudomonadota > Alphaproteobacteria > Sphingomonadales > Sphingomonadaceae > Novosphingobium. Next base: position 175 of record JAYTIS010000323.1, on the reverse strand, counting down.
ATTAATTACATACAGGCTTCAAGGGTGGGATGAGACCATGACTGCAATGGCACAAAGCCGCTCAGACCGGCGCGGAGGACCGATCTTCTTCGCTGTAATCGCTATAACCATTGCGATCGTAGCGATGGTTGCACTGGCGGTGGCGCCAGATCGTGTCGCCGGGGTGCGTTTGATA
>JAYTIS010000322.1:0-10028 GCA_043731725.1 Novosphingobium sp. | reverse complement strand
CGTTTGATTTTCTGCCCGCTCATTTACCGCGATCCTTTTGGGCGAGGGCATCCTTGTTGCGCGCAAGCGCGTCGGCGATGATGATCTCGACCAGTTCGCCGTATTCGATCCCCAGGTGTCGCGCCTGTTCGGGCACCAAGCTTAATGGGGTCATGCCCGGTTGGGTATTGGTTTCGAGCACGAACAGCCCTTCGATCCCGCGTTCATCGTCCCAGCGAAAGTCAGTCCGGCTGCAGCCGTTGCAACCTAAAATGCGATGCGCGCGCATGGCGAGGTCAAGGCAGGCCTGCGTGATCTCGTCGGGAATCTCCGCCGGGCAGATGTGTTCGGTCATGCCGTCGGTATATTTGGCATCGAAATCGTAAAAGCCGGACTTGGGTTTAAGCTCGGTGACCAGCAGCGCCCGATCGCCCAGTACGGCGGTGGTCAGTTCCTTGCCGCGAATAAACGGCTCGGCCAGCAGACTATCAAATTCCTGCCACGGCCCCTTGGCGTCAGGACCGATCGGGTTGCCATAATTCCCCTCGGCGGTGATGATTGCCACCCCGACCGACGAACCTTCGTTGACCGGTTTAAGCACATAGGGCCGCTCAAGCGGGTCGCGCTCGTACAGCTCAGCGATTGGCACAATCCGCCCGCCGGGCATCGGGATACCGTGGGGGACCAGCGCCTGCTTGGTCAGTTCCTTATCGATCGCGATGACCGAAGTGACCATGCCGGAATGGGTGTAAGTCAGCCCCATAAGGTCCATCATGCCCTGCACAGTGCCGTCTTCGCCCGGCGTGCCGTGAAGCGCGTTGAACACCACGTCAGCGCCGCATTCGGCCAGTCTGTGGGCAACGTCACGGTCCATGTCGATCCGGGTGACGCGGTGGCCGCGCTGCTCCAGCGCACTGGCGACGCCTTCGCCGCTCGTCAGCGAGACCGAGCGCTCGTTCGACCAGCCGCCCATTAAGACTGCGACGTGAAGTTTGGGGAGTGTCACTTTTTACCGACCCGCTGAATTTCCCATTCGAGCTCCACACCCGATTGCATTTTGACCCGCCGCCGCACTTCTTCGCCCAAGGCTTCGATCTCGGCGCTGGTCGCCTCCCCGGTGTTGAGCAGGAAGTTGCAATGCTTCTCGCTGACTTGTGCGCCGCCGATGGTCAGCCCACGGCAGCCCGCAGCGTCGACCAATTGCCAGGCCTTATGACCATCTGGGTTTTTGAACGTCGATCCGCCGGTTTTGCTCCGCAGCGGTTGGCTGGCCTCGCGGCTGGCAGCGATGCGATCCATCTCGGCCTGAATGTCGGCACTTTTGCCGGTGCGGCCTTTGAACCGCGCTGCCACGACTATTGCGCCCTCAGGCAGTGTTGAGTGCCGGTAGGTATAGTTGAGCAAGCTTGTGCCAAGTTGTGCCGAGGTGCCGTCGCGCAGCACCACGTCGCAATCGACCAGGATATCTTTGACCTCGCCGCCATAGGCGCCGCCGTTCATCCGCACGAACCCGCCGACCGTGCCGGGGATCGAGCGCAAGAATTCCAGACCGGCAATTCCGTGATCCCGCGCGGTTGAACTGACCAGGATGCCCGATGCCCCCGCGCCGCAATCCAGTGTCAGGTCAGCACTGGGTGCCACCCTGGCAAAAGCCTTGCCCAGCCGCACCACCACGCCCGGAACGCCGCCATCGCGTACGATCAGGTTCGAGCCGAGCCCCAGCGCCATCACCGGAACCGACGGTTCCAGATCGGCGAGAAAGGCCTGTAAGTCGGCCAAGTCTTTGGGTTCGAACAGCCACTGCGCACTGCCGCCCGATTTGAACCACACCAACGGTGCGAGGCGAGCGTTTTCCGTAAGTTTGCCGCGTGGGGCCACCACCCCCAATCCCCTCCTCTGAAGAAGAGGGGGCTTAGAAGTTGCGGCGTGCTGCTCCCCCTCCTCTTTAGAGGAGGGGGTTGGGGGGTGATGCTGGACTGAAGCCATCATGCCGCCCTCCGCGCCGCCACTGCGTCGGCCAGACCTGCTGCCCACTTGGTAATGTCGCCCGCGCCCAGGCACACCACCATGTCGCCCGGTTGGACCACTTCGGCCAGCGCCTCGGCCAGTTCATCCGGCCCGGCCACGACCTGCGCCGAGCGGTGTCCGCGCGCTTTCATGCCCTGAACCATGGTGTCCGAACTGATCCCATCAATCGGCTGTTCGCCCGCCGCGTAGACCGGCGCGGCGAACACCATGTCGGCATCGTTGAACGCACTTTCGAAGTCTTCGAGATGATCGCGTAGCCGGGTGAACCGGTGCGGCTGCACCACCGCGATCACGCGCCCGGTGCCCACCCCTTCGCGCGCGGCAGCAAGCACCGCGCGGATTTCGACCGGGTGATGGCCATAATCATCGATGACCGTCGCACCATTGACTTCGCCGACCTTGGTGAAGCGGCGTTTGACCCCGTGGAAGTTCGAAAAGCCGCCCTGGATTTCTGCGTCCTCGCAGCCCATTTCGGAGGCGACCGCAACCGCCGCAAGCGCATTCTGGACATTGTGCCGGCCGGCCATCGGCAGATCGATCCCCTCGATCCGGCGCTGGCTGCCATCGCGTTGGCGGATCATAACATCGAACCGGTTGCCGCCGGGGTACGGCGTGACGTTCTCTCCGCGCACGTCGGCTTGCGCTGAAAAACCGTAAGTGACCACGCGGCGATCGCGCACCCGGGGGATTACCGCCTGCACTTCAGGATGATCGATGCAAAGCACCGCGCAGCCATAGAATGGAACGTTTTCGATGAATTCGACGAAGGCTTCTTTGACCGCATCAAAGCTCCCGTAATGATCGAGGTGCTCGGGATCGATATTGGTGACCACCGCGATGGTCCCGTCGAGCCGCAAAAAGCTGCCATCGCTTTCATCGGCTTCGACCACCATCCACTCACTGGTGCCGAGCCGCGCGTTCGATCCGTAGGAATTGATGATCCCGCCGTTGATCACCGTCGGGTCGATCCCGCCAGCGTCGAGCAACGCCGCAACCATCGAGGTGGTGGTGGTCTTGCCGTGCGTGCCCGCTACCGCCACCGTGCGCTTAAGCCGCATCAGTTCGGCCAGCATTTCGGCGCGGCGCACCACTGGCACACGCAGTTCCAATGCGGCCGCAACTTCTGGGTTAGATCGCTTGACCGCCGTGGAAGTGACAACCACCGCCGCATCGCCCAGGTTTTCCGCAGCATGGCCGATCATCACTTTGATCCCGCGCTGGCGCAGCCCTTCGACCACATAGCCCTCGGCGATGTCGCTACCCTGCACTTGGTAACCCAGATTGTGCATGACCTCGGCAATACCCGACATTCCGATCCCGCCGATCCCGACAAAGTGAATCGTTCCGATATCGGTGAGCATTCGTCCACCCTGGGCCTGCCGAAGGGTGCCCTTCACGCCATCTGCTCCTGCCCGCTGGTGGCAGTTGCAGGCGCTGGGCTGATCACATCCATCATCGGTGCGCCACCGAAGCTTTCGACCAAGTCGGCCAGGTCACTCGCCGCGCGCGGATAGCCGCAGTTCCACGCCGCATGGGCCGCAGTGGCCAGCGTTTCGGGGTTCATCGCAATCGCCTGAATCTGCTTGGCCAGTTCGACCGGCGTGAAGCGGTCCTGCCGGATCATCCGCGCCCCGCCCATTGTGCACACTTCGCTGGTGTTGGCCGCTTGATGATCGTCGGTCGCAATCGGCAGCGGCACCAGAATTGCCGGTCGGCCCACCGCTGTCAGCTCGGCAATTGTCGAGGCCCCGGCCCGGCCGATGAACAGATGCGAATCTGCGAGCCGACTTGCCATGTCTTCGAAATAAGTCCCTAGCTCAGCCGGAATTTCATGCCCCGCATAGCGTGCTCGGACCGTTTCCATATCTTCGGCGCGGCATTGCTGGGTAACCTGCAGCCGTCCACGCAGTGCGGGGGGCAGCATCGCAAGTCCATCGGGCACCACCGCTGATAGCACGCTCGCGCCCTGGCTGCCGCCCGTAACCAGCACGCGCAGCAGGCCTTCGGCGCTGAACGGCGGAAACGGCTGATCGCGCAAGGCCAGCACTTCAGCGCGCACTGGATTACCAACGAGATGAATCTTGCCCGCATATTTGGGTGCCAATCGCGCTACCTCGCGATATGAGGTGGCGATGGCATTGACACGCCCGGCGAGCAAGCGATTGACCCGCCCCAGAACCGCGTTCTGTTCGTGAATTACGCTGGGCACGCCCGCGCTGGTGGCTGCCCACAGCGCTGGCAGTGCCGGATAACCGCCAAATCCAATCACCGCACTGGGCTGGAAACTTTCGAACAGGCGCAAAGCCATCCGCTTGCCTTCGAACACCGCCTCGATCGCTTTGGGCCACAACAGCGGGTTCTTGCCAAACCGCCCGGCCGGCAGCACATGGCTGACCAGTGTTTGTGGCTTACCAGGCAGGCGGTTGCCACGATCATCGGTGATCAGCGCCACATGATGCCCGCGTGCTTCCAGTTCAGTGGCGAGTGCGAACGCCGGGATCAGGTGACCGCCGGTGCCGCCGGCGGCAAGGACATAGTGGCGCGAAAGAGTGCTCATTGGCCACGTCTCCGCCCCCAGCCTGGTGCCGCCGGCCCAAGCTGGCGCAGCGAAAACCGCTCGCGCTTGATGAACGGGTTGCGCCTGGTGATCGCCAGCAAAAAGCCCACGCCCAGGCAAATCGCGATGGTTGACGAGCCGCCGTAAGAGATCAGCGGCAAGGTCATACCCTTGGACGGGAACAGTTGCAGATTGACCAGAATATTGATGAACGCCTGCCCGCCCAATTGCGCGGTCAGCCCGGCGGCGGCGAGGGTGGTGAACAAGTCTTCCTCATCCAGCAGGCGCAACAACACTCGCGCCACCAGCGCCAAATATAGAATCACGATCACCGCACATGCGATCAGCCCGAATTCCTCACCGATCACCGAGAAGATATAGTCGGTATGCGCTTCGGGCAGACCCAGCTTGCGGGTGCCGAGCCACAACCCGGTGCCGGTCCAACCTCCGCCGAGCAGGGTTCGCTGCGCCAGATCGACCTGATCGAAGGCGGTCCCGCCCCCGATAAAGCTATCGATGCGGTTGCGTGCGTTTTCATAGAATATGTAGGCCAGCACGACGGTGCCCAAGCCGAACCCGCCGGCGAGAACGATGCGCTTCAACGAAATCCCCGACATCAGCACCATGACGAACCATACCCCGCCGAACAGGATCGTCGAACCGAAATCGGGCTGGGCCATCAGCAGCACCGCGATAAACCCCATCAACCCGGTACTGAGCTCAATCGCCGGCAGCCCCGGATCGCGCACCCGCCACGATAGAATCCATGCAAGGATGATTGCGAAGGCGGGTTTGAGAAACTCTGACGGCTGGAGCGACATGCCCAGATTGAGCCAGCGCCTGGCACCGTTAACGCTGGTCCCCACCACCGGCACCAGCATCAGGCCGACCAGCATTGCAAAGCCGAGCAAGATCCCGGCCCGGCGCGCCACATCGCGCGGCAGCATGCTCGCGCCAAACATCGCGATCAGCCCCAAAAACTGCCAGCGCAAGTGGATGTAAAAGAAGTGCAGCTCGTCGAGCCGAATTTTGGTGGTGGATAGTCGCCGCGCGCTGGCCGGGCTGGCCGCCGCCACAGCCGCCGTGCCGATGCCCATCAGAATGAGCACCAGCAGTAGCAGGCCGCGGTCAATCTCGCGCCACCATATCGCCAGATCATTGCGCCGGCGGTGCTTATGACGCTGCACTCCACTTGCGGCAGATAATTGTCCGCCGCGCGGAACCAGGGGGGGATTGGAAGCCATCAGGGCTTAGCACCGGAAATCTTGGTGACGGGTTCGGGTGCGGCCAGTGCTTGAACAATCTGCCGGAAGGCATCGCCGCGCGCTTCATAATCGCGGAACTGGTCAAAACTGGCGCAGGCTGGCGAAAGTAACACCACATCGCCTGGCTGCGCTACAGCCATCGCTTGCCGGATCGCCTCGCACATCATCTCGCTGCGGGTGACCGGAAGCTGATCCTCGAGCAGATTGGCGAACAACGGGCCAGCCTCGCCAATCGTGTAAGCCGCGGCAACATTGCGCAGGAACGGCATGCATTCGCCCAAGGTGTCGTCTTTGGGCAGACCGCCAACGATCCAATGGATACGGCGGCGCGGATTGGGCGGAAAGGCGGCCAGGGCTGGCGCAGCTGAGGCCGGATTGGTCGCCTTGCTGTCGTTGATAAACATCACCCCGTTCACGTCGGCGACGCGTTCCATCCGGTGTGGCAGTCCGCGGAAGCTGGCCAGTGCGGGGCGCCATTGCTGCGCGGTTAATCCCAAAGCTTCGGCGATCGCCACCGCCACCGCGGCATTCTGCAAGTTGTGCGGTCCTTGAAGCGAAGGCCAATCGGCCTGTAGCGGCACCAGATCGCGGCCGTCGACCGACTGCACTTTGGTTGGTTCGCGCAACTGGCTTTCGCGCGAAGCGATCGCTTGTGTCTTGGCATCCGAGGTTCCGAACACCGCAAACTGGTCGCTGCGCTGCATCGCGAATAGCCGCGCTTTTGAGGCCGCATAACCGGCGAACCCATCGTAGCGATCAAGGTGGTCGGGGGTTAGGTTGAGCAGCGCCGCGACATCGCATTGTAGCGTGTAAGTGAGGTCAAGCTGGTAACTCGACAGTTCGAGGATGTAGACGCCGCCGGCATCGAGCGGGTTTTGCGCTAGCACTGGAAGTCCGATGTTGCCGCCCATCCGAGTCGGCAGGGCGGCGCTTTGCACGATATGGTGGAGCAGCGCAGTGGTGGTCGATTTGCCATTGGTTCCGGTGATCCCGACCACGCGATGCGCTGGCAGGTGCGGGCGGGCCAGCGCAAATAACTCGATGTCGCCGATCACTGGCACGCCATAGCTTGCGGCCACTCCGGCAATCGGGTGGAGATTGAGCGGAACGCCCGGTGAGACGACAACTCCGGCAAAACCGGTCAGATCGATCCCTACCGGATCTGCTAGATCACAGCGATTGCCCAGCGCGCGACGTGGTTCTTCGCGGCTGTCCCACGCAGTTACCGTGGCTCCGCCCGCCAGCAGACTATTAACCGCCGACATGCCCGAGCGAGCCAGCCCAAGGACTGCATAGCGCTTCCCGGCAAAGGCGGGGGTGGTGATCATCGCAGCTTCAGCGTCGACAGCCCGATCAGCGCGAGTACAATCGAGACGATCCAGAAGCGGATGACCACGGTGGCTTCTTGCCAGCCCAATTGTTCGAAGTGGTGGTGGATCGGAGCCATCTTGAACACCCGTTTGCCCGTGCGCTTGTATACGGCGACTTGGACGATCACCGATACCGCTTCTAACACGAACAGCCCACCCACAATTGCCAGGACGATCTCGTGATGCGCAGCTACCGCGATTGCGCCCAGCGCCCCGCCCAGTGCCAAACTGCCGGTATCGCCCATGAACACGGCTGCTGGCGGCGCGTTAAACCATAAGAAGGCCAGCCCTGCCCCCATGATCGCGGCGCACAAGATCGCCAGCTCGCCCGCGCCGGGTACATGCGGAATGCCCAAGTAGTGCGCAAAGTCGGTCCGGCCCGCCAGGTAAGCAATAATCGCAAAGGCCCCGGCGGCGATCACCACCGGCATCGTGGCCAGTCCGTCCAATCCGTCAGTCAGATTAACTGCATTACCCGCGCCGACCATGACGATCGCAGCGAACGGGTAGTAGAAAATTCCCAGCGGGATGTAGTGATTTCTCAGCCCTGGAATGTACAGGTTAGTGCCAACGTGGCTGACAATAATCCAGCTCGCCACTCCGGCTACCGCAAATTCAGCGAGCAGCCGCATTCGCCCAGAAATTCCGGCTGAGCTGCGCTTTTTGACTTTGTCGTAATCGTCCATGAAGCCAATCAAACCAAACCCGCCGGTCACCGCCAGGCAGGCCCAGACGAACGGATCGGTGAGGTCCATCCACACCAGCATGGCGATTAAGAGCGAGACCAGGATCATCAGCCCGCCCATCGTCGGCGTGCCGCGCTTGGCCAGGTGCGTTATCGGCCCGTCCTCGCGGATCGGCTGGCCCTTACCCTGACGCAGGCGCAGCATGTTGATGAACCGCGGACCTATTAGCAGTCCGATTACGAGCGCGGTCATCAGTGCCGCTCCGGCACGGAAGGTCTGGTAGCGGACCAGGTTCGCCAGCCCTTCAAAGTGAAAATAATGCGCGATCAGGTAAAGCATGCCTGATCCTAATCCTTCTGCTGCGCGAGCGCGGCGACCACTGTCCCCAACCCGACCGAGTTCGACCCCTTGACGAGGATCGCGTCGCCGCCTTCCACTCCAAGCTCCCGCAAGCATCGCTGCGCGTCGCGGGCGGTTCCGCAATGCGCGAAGGCCGGGGCCTTGCCAAGCAAAGTCTGGCTGGATTTCCCCAGTTCATCGGCCAGCACGCTCATCTCATCGCCAACCAGAATGACCCGATCGACCTTGGCGGCGAGCAACGAACCAATCAATGCGGCATGGAACGCCGGGCCGCGTTCACCCAGTTCTTTCATCGCGCCGAGCACTGCGATCCTCCGCCGCGCTGGGGTCTGGCCTAGTTGCGCCAACGTGGCGCGCATCGAAGCGGGGTTAGCGTTGTAACTTTCATCGATCAGCAAGGCCCGGCCCGAGCCATCACCGCCGCCGGCGGTCATCCAAGTGCGCGCGCCCCGGCCCTTGAGCCCTGGCAGTTCGGCCAATGCCAGTCCCGCCGCGCCAAGGTCACCACCGGCCGCCCGCACCGCCGCCATCACGCACAGCGAGTTGGCTACCCAATGCTCACCCGGTTCGGCGACCGTGTAGCAGATCCGGCGATCGCCAAGATCAGCGGTAACCAGCGAGCCGCCGCCCGGGGCGGGCACTGCATCAAGCAGGCGAACCGATGCATGCGGTGCCCGGCCGAAGGATACCAGCGTGATCTTTTGATCGTCTGCCGCATCCTTCAACCGGGCGTAATGGGGGCTGTCTGCCGGAACTATTGCGATCCCGCCGGGTTCCAGCCCCTGAAAAATCTCTGCCTTGGCGTCGGCAATCGCTTCTTCGCTGCCCAGCATTTCGATATGCGCCGGGCCAATCGTGGTGATCACCGCCACGTTCGGGCGCACCTGCCGGGTCAAGGCGGCGATCTCGCCGGCGTGGTTCATGCCCATTTCGAAGATACCGTATTTGCTGCGAGCGGGCATCCGCGCGAGGCTGAGCGGCACCCCGACATGGTTGTTGTAGCTCTTGACCGAACGGTGCGCCTGGCCCCGGCTGGCGCGGTCGAGTGCCGCGAAAATCGCTTCCTTGACCCCGGTCTTGCCGACCGAGCCCGTGACCCCGATGATCTGCGCGCCGCTGCGGCCGCGCGCAGCAGACGCCAAAAGCTCAAGCGCAGTTGACGTATCATCGACTAAGATGTGCGGGCCATCGACCGGCCGGTCGACGACCACTGCTGCGGCTCCGCGCGCGAAAGCCATGGGAACGAACTTGTGCCCATCCATTGCTTCGCCCTTGAGTGCAAAAAACAGATCGCCAGGGATCACATCGCGGCTGTCCATCTCAATCCCAGACACCTGGAACTGACCCACCGCAACCCCGCGCACCGCGCGCGCGATCTCAACCGCGTCCCACAGTGCGAGGCCAAGTTGGTCGGCATCATCGCTCGGCCAGGGAAGTATCTTGGCTAAAGCATTCATGCTGCGCACTCCCTGGCAACGCTTACGTCATCGAATGGCAGCACGCGCATCGCTGCACCCGCCCCGATTATCTGGCCCTGTTCGTGGCCCTTGCCCGCGATCAGCACCATATCGTCTCTGCCGGCCCCGGCAATCGCGGCGGCTATCGCGGCGCGGCGCTCGCCGCCATCGTGCAGTTTGCCTCGTCCGCCCGCTATGATCGCGGTGCGGATGGCTGCGGAGTCTTCGCTACGTGGATTGTCATCGGTAACCAGACCGAAGTCGGCCTGCTCGGCCACAATCCGCCCCATCTCGGGCCGCTTGCCTTGGTCGCGGTCTCCGCCCGC
>JAYTIS010000321.1:0-9648 GCA_043731725.1 Novosphingobium sp. | reverse complement strand
CCGCCCTAGCGGACGGCCCTTTCAAATTCTTGGATTGACCGTTCAGACGGTCACGGCAGCTTCTGCGTAATACTTGGGTGCATGCTCGTTGAGGATCGCGAGGATCTTTTGCAGCGCCGAAGGTTCGTCGGTCTTTTCCATTGCGGCCAGTTCGCGCGCCAGGCGCGAGGAGGCGGCTTCGAAAATCTGTCGCTCGGAATAGCTCTGTTCGGGCTGATCGTCAGCGCGGAACAGATCGCGGGTCACTTCGGCAATCGACACCAGATCGCCCGAATTGATCTTCGCTTCGTATTCCTGTGCGCGGCGTGACCACATAGTACGCTTGACCTTGGGCTTGCCAGTGAGCGTATCGAGCGCTTCGCGCAAGGTCTTGTCCGATGACAGCTTGCGCATGCCGATCGCCTCAACCTTGCTGACCGGAACCCGCAGCGTCATGCGTTCTTTTTCGAAGCGCAACACGTATAGTTCCAGCTGCATCCCGGCGATTTCCTGCTCGAGCAGTTCGATCACCCGGCCCACGCCGTGCTTGGGATATACGACGTAATCACCAACATCGAAGGCCTGCGCCTTGATAACCATGTAACGTCCTTTCACTCGCCGGAGCGCCGGCCGATTGTTTTGCAGGCAGGATACGGTCAATCGTTGAGCCTTGCGAAGCGCGGCATCAGCCCCGGTTCGTGATTGCCATCAACCGCTGTCTTGAGTCCCGTCCGTTCTGGATGCCTTGCTATTGCAGGACCAGAATCCCGCATGTCGTGGACATCATATAGCATGCCCGCAACAAAATTACCAGAGGCGCGAATCGCACCGCTGGTTTGCTGCTTTTGGCGGATGTTTAAGCGGCGAGCAGTTGGGCGAAATCAGTCGCCTTCGCCGGGATCGGACGAAAAATACTTGTCGAATTTGCCTTCGGCGCCCTTGAATTCGTCAGCATCGGCCGGCGAATCCTTTTTGGTGGTGATATTGGGCCACTCGGCCGAAAACTTGGTGTTGAGCTCAAGCCATTGCTCCAAGCCGCTTTCGGTATCGGGCAGGATCGCCTCGGCCGGACATTCGGGCTCACACACTCCGCAATCGATGCATTCGCTGGGGTTGATCACCAACATATTGTCACCCTCATAGAAGCAATCGACGGGGCAGACTTCGACGCAATCCATGTATTTGCATTTGATGCAGGCGTCGGTGACGACATAGGTCATGGCAATCGGTCCTCTAAGGCAGATGTGTTGCAACGGGTGCTATGGGATTTGCGCGGCGCTCGTCAAGCACGCGGTAACACGATTGCGCTTCGCTGGCAGAACCCCGACGCTCGGGCAGCGCCAGCAGTTCGATGACCAGCACGCGTGTGCGCAGTGGCACGGTCAGAACATCGCCGAGTTTGACCGCACAGCTGGGCTTCTCGATCCGCCGCCCGTTGAGCCGGAAATGCCCGCCCTCGACCCACTTTTGCGCCAGATTGCGGCTGGCGGCAAAACGCAAGAACCATACGGCCTTGTCCACGCGCATCAGCGCAGCAGGTCCGAAAATACATTGCCAGTGCGCGGCAGAGGGAGTGCAGCGGGGCGGTTCGTGTCATCGCGCCGCAGCGGTTGCCAGCGCCAGCGCGGCAAGGCTGCGGGTCCAAACTGCCCAGCTCGGAGCGGGCGCGGCATGATCGGCTTGAACCCGCCAAGCCGCAGCAGTTGCGCATAGGTCAAGGTCGAGAGTCCGGTTGAAACCGCCAGCGACGGATCGATCACAAAGGTTTTGCCCTTGGCCGCTACCCGCGCGTCATGCGCCGCGCGCAGCAGTTTTTCCGCCATATCGAGCCGCAGCGCCTGTGCGCCCAAGCGGCGGTAGCCCGGGGGCAACGCTGCTGCTGTGGGCAAGGAAATCACCGGCGGCATCCCGGGCATTGGTCCAGCCTGCACCGTCCCGCGCGCCGCGCGCAAGGTGCGCCACGCGGCCAGCGCCGCCCCTTTGAGCATATCGGGCGCGAACAGGTCGAGCGCACCCACGCGCACGTCTAGTTTTCGCAAATAATCGCGCTGTTCCTTGCTTAGCCTGTCAAGCCCGGAGCCGCCGCGCTCAAGCATTCCGCCCGCCTCGACCAACTGGATCAGCAAGGCGCGCAAAGCTGGTCCCGCCGCCGCATCGCTTGCTGCCGCTTCGATCCGCCGCAGCGGTGCCAACGGGGCGAGCGCCTGATCCAGCCATTGCTCCAGCGCGCCGGTCAAACGTTGGCGCAAATCGGGCTCAAGCCCGGCGAGCGCGGGATCAAGCGTCAGCTTGGGCACAAGCAGTACCTTGTCTGGGCGTAGCTGCGCAATCGGTTCGTCCGCCCACGCCAGGGTCGCCCCGGCCAGCGTGAGCAATGGAACAGACGGTTGCTCGCCCAGCTGCGCGATCAATTCTGCAGCCCGCGCCGCGCGCAAGGCCGGTAAATGGCGCTCAGCCGCCGCTAGTAACAGCTTGCGATCAGCCAGCCGTGCCGCCGGATCGATCCTAAACTGGAACCCCGCCAACTGGCCTATCGCCTCGCCGTCAACCAGCACTTCATCGTCCACCAAGGTCACCGGCAGCAGCGCCGCATCGGTTCCAACTTTCTTCATCAGCACTGCGGTGCGGCGATTCACGAAGCGTTCGGTCAATCGCGCGTGCAGCGCGTCGGATAGCCGCGCCTCGGCCGCACGGGCGCGTGCCGCCATTTCTTCACGGGCGAGGACCCAATCGGGTCGCTGCGCGATATAGGCCCAGCTTCGGATCGCCGCGATACGCATCTGCAGCGTGTCGATATCGCCCGCTGGGTTATCGAGATCGGCGATCGCCTTGGCCACGTAGTCTCCGCCGAGCATGCCGCAGCGCAAGTCCAGCCACAGCCGCGCCACGAACCGCGCATGAACCTCCGCGCCGTGTTGGCGAAAATCGGGCAGGCGGCATACCTCCCACAGCCGGGCGACCCGCGCGCGGCCGCTCGCGCCCGCGGCCAGGTCTGAATCTTCCGCTAGCCGTCTCAGAACCGCCAGATCGATTGCCTCTGGAGCGGAGGCCAGTTCTGGGCGCTCAGGCGGGCGGCTAAGGTCGGCGATCAGCGCCGCAATCGAATTGCAATCGGGTTCGGGTTCGCGCCAGAACAGCCTGGTTAGCGGGGGAAATCGATGTTCTTCGATCGCGTAAACTTCTTCGGGAGTGAAGGCTGAGTCGTGGCTGCCGCTGCCTGCCAGCGTCCCGAAGGTGCCGTCGCGCTGGTGCCGACCGGCGCGCCCGGCAATCTGAGCCATTTCAGCCGTGGTCAGTCGGCGCTGGCGCTGGCCGTCAAATTTGGACAGTCCGGCAAACGCGACATGATCGATATCGAGGTTGAGCCCCATCCCGATGGCATCGGTCGCGACCAGATAGTCCACCTCTCCCGCCTGGTATAATGCTACCTGCCGGTTGCGTGTTTCGGGCGAGAGAGCCCCCATCACCACCGCCGCACCGCCGCGAAACCTCCGCAGCATTTCGGCCACGGCATAGACTTGCTCGGCCGAGAACGCGACGATCGCACTGCGCGGCGGGATCCGCGACAGCTTGCGCGCACCATTGTGGCTGAGCGTGGAAAAGCGCGGGCGTGAGACAATCTCGGCGCGCGGCAACAGCGCCCTGACCAGCGGCTCGAGTGTGGCCGAGCCGAGCAGCATGGTCTCCTCCCGCCCGCGTGCATGCAACAACCGGTCAGTAAAAATGTGCCCGCGCTCGCGATCAGCGGCGAGCTGGGCTTCGTCGAGCGCGACGAAAGCCAAGTCCGCGCCGACCGGCATGGCCTCAACCGTGCACAACTGATAGCGCGCGTGGCTGGGCTCGATGCGCTCCTCACCGGTGATCAGCGCCACATGGCTTGCGCCTTTGATAGTACAGACCTTATCATAGACCTCGCGCGCCAGCAGCCGCAGTGGGAAGCCAATTGCCCCCGACGAATGCGCACACAGCCGCTCGATCGCGAGATGCGTCTTGCCGGTGTTGGTTGGGCCGAGCACTGCCTTCAGGCGCGAGGAATCGGTGGGACCGGAAGAATGGGGCATGTCTGGCCGGACTGTGACAGCGCGGATGCAGCCCCGCAACCGGGTACGCTTAACTTTTGCCGCGGAGCACCAGAGGGCGAGCATAAAATGCCCGATCTTAGGCGGAGGTTAACCACCAATGGTGCAGGGAAACGGCTGCTGAGCGGGCACTTTTTTGGCCAGCAGGGGGTACGACGTGTTTAAGCCGCGCGAATTTCCGGAATTCGGCCAGGCCCGCGCAGCCGCGGTGGCCGCCGTGCTGGCTCCGGGTGGGGTCCAAGCGGCCAATTCTCCCGGCTCCCGAATTTTCACCGCATTTTCAAAGTTTGATTTGTCCAAAATCGATTGGGCCCCCGATCTGGCCGAACAGATCGGCAGCCGCCGCTGGTTTCGGGGCCTTGCCACGATGCTCGGCCTGATGCTGGCCGCGCTGGCGCTGTGGCCCGATGCCAATGCCATTGCCGCGCCGCCAGCGATGCCGCTCGATTCGAGCGCGCGCGAGGAATTCCGCAGCCAGATGATTCAGCCACTCGCGCTGGGTGGCGACAGCGGCCGCCATATGGCGCCAACCGCAGCCGTGATGCGGGCTGCAGGGATGCCCGAGCGCAGCCGGGTGCAATTCGTCGCCACGCTCGGTCAGGGGGATAGCCTCGAGCGCATGTTGGCCCGGGCCGGGTTAAATGTTGCGGATACATCCACAGTAAGTCGGTTGGTCGGCGGTGTTCTTCCGGCCGGACAAATCGCGCCGGGAACCCAATTCGACATTGCTCTCGGCGCTCAGAATGGCGATGCACGGCAGCTTGAACATCTGGCGTTTCGTGCGCGGTTCGATCTCGACCTGTCGATTGCGCGCGGCGGCGGCGGGCTCCAGCTGCAACAGCAGGCGATTGCGGTCGATACCACCCCGCTGCGGATCCGCGGCTCCGTGGGCACCAGCGTCTATCTTTCGGCGCGCGCGGCCGGAGCCCCGATCGAAGCGATCCAGCAATATCTCGAAGTGCTCGATCAGCATCTCAGCCTCGACACCGCGATCGAGCCAGGCGACACCTTTGACATCATTATTTCCTATCGCCGGGCAGCCAGCGGCGAGAGTCAGGTCGGTGAGCTGCTCTATGCCGGGCTCGAACGCGATGGTCATGCGCAGGCGCAATTGCTGCGCTGGGGCAAGGACGGTCAATTTTTCGAAGCCTCGGGAATGGGACAACAGCGCACGGGGTTGA
The DNA here is from genome assembly GCA_043731725.1 of Novosphingobium sp. Taxonomy (GTDB): domain Bacteria; phylum Pseudomonadota; class Alphaproteobacteria; order Sphingomonadales; family Sphingomonadaceae; genus Novosphingobium. Next base: position 4,409 of record JAYTIS010000321.1, on the reverse strand, counting down.
TCATGCCAGTTGTCGGCGGGCACATCACGTCGGGCTTCGGTATGCGTCGGCACCCGATCCTGGGCTATTCGCGGCTTCACGCGGGAATTGACTTCGGCGCGGCCTACGGCGCGCCGATCTACGCGGTCAGCGACGGTTCGGTGTCCTTTGCCGGGTGGCACGGGGGGCACGGCAATTTCGTCAAGCTTGAGCATGGCGGCGGGTTCGGCACGGGTTATGGCCACATGAGCCGGATTGCAGTGGCTTCGGGCACACATGTCCACGCGGGCCAAGTCATCGGCTATGTCGGCTCAACCGGATTATCGACCGGGCCGCACTTGCATTATGAACTTTACCGCGCCGGGGTGCCAGTTAATCCGATGACTGTCAGCTTCACCGTGACCAATCAGGTCGATCCCGCCGAACTAGCCGCGTATAGGGCGCGGATGGCGCAGTTGAAGACGGTTAAGGCGGGTGCAGCGATGGTCAGCCTCGCCCCGCGCCAGGCCGCATCCGGTCCCACCCCGCGCCGCGAGATTGACCGGCTGGGCGGGTGAAAGCGGGCGCACGCTTCCACCTCGGCTAATTTCCCGCTAGTCCGGCGCGCATGACCGGCCAATTTCCCGCTACTCGCCTTCGCCGCACCCGTGCCTCGGCCTGGAGCCGCGCGCTGCATCGCGAAGTGGTGCTGACCCCAGCCGATCTGATCTGGCCGCTGTTTGTAACCGGCGGCAGTGGTGTAGAAGAGCCGATCGAGTCGCTCCCGGGGGTGTCACGCTGGTCGGTCGATCTGGTGGTAGCGCGCGCCAAGGAGGCCGCGGCGCTGGGCATTCCCTGCGTGGCGCTGTTTCCCAACACGCAGTCTGAGCGGCGCAGCGACGATGGCCGTGAGGCGCTAAATCCCGATAATCTGATGTGCCGCGCGATTGCCGCGATCAAAGCCGCATGCGGCGACCAGCTCGGCGTGCTGACTGACGTGGCGCTCGATCCCTATACCAGCCACGGGCAGGACGGACTGGTCGATGCGGCGGGCTATGTTGCCAATGACGCCACGGTCGAGGTGTTGATCGGGCAGAGCCTAAATCAGGCGGCGGCCGGCGCCGATGTGATCGCCCCGTCGGACATGATGGACGGGCGGATCGGCGCAATCCGGGCTGCGCTGGAAGAGGCCGGACATCACAACGTCCAGATCATGAGCTACGCGGCCAAATATGCCAGCGCATTCTATGGTCCGTTTCGCGATGCAGTGGGTTCGCGTGGGCTGCTCAAGGGCGATAAGAAAACCTATCAGATGGACCCAGGCAATGCCGAGGAGGCGCTGCGTGAAGTTGAGCTCGATTTGGCCGAAGGCGCCGACAGTGTGATGGTCAAACCGGGGCTACCTTACCTCGATATTGTCCGATTGGTGAAAGAGACTTTCGCGGTGCCGGTGTTCGCTTACCAGGTCAGCGGCGAATATGCGATGATCGAGGCGGCAGTTGCGGCTGGGGCCGGAGAGCGCGATGGCTTGGTGCTCGAAACGTTGCTGTCGTTCAAACGCGCGGGGGCGTCGGGCGTGCTGACTTACCATGCAGCGCACGCAGCGCGGCTCTTGGGTGGCTGACTTCAGACTGGAGACTGAGCGGCTGGTGCTGCGCTCGTGGCTCGACGAAGACCGCGCTCCGTTCGCTGCGATCTGCGCCGATCCCCAGGTAATGGCGACGCTCGGTCCAGTTATGGACCGCGCGCAAAGCGATGCCCTGATCGACCGGGTGGAAGCGATGGAGGTTTCGCACGGGCATACCTTCTGGGCGCTCGAACGGCGCAGTGACGCCCAGTTAATCGGTTGGTGCGGGGTGATTCGCGGCGACATGCCGCCGATCAACGGCAAGGCCGAAATTGGCTGGCGACTGGTAAGTGCTGCTTGGGGACATGGCTACGCCACCGAAGCCGCCCAGGTGACACTGGATTGGCTGTTCGCCAATCTTGATGACTCCGCAGCTCTGGCGATCACGCATTCCGGCAATTTGCGCAGCCGCGCGGTAATGGAGCGTCTGGGAATGACTTATCGTCCCGAACTCGATTTTGCGCACCCCAAGCTGGCTGAATCAAATCCGCTCCGCCCACACGTGACCTATTTGCTAGAACGCGGTAACTGGCTGCAACGATGAGCGCTGCGTCGGCTTGGCCAGTTCGCGCGCTGTTCACCGTCACGATCCTGACTGGCAGCTTCCTGTTGTTCCTGATCCAGCCAATGGTGGCGCGGATGGCACTACCGCGGCTTGGCGGGGCGCCCAATGTTTGGAACAGCGCGATGCTGGTCTATCAGGCGCTGCTGCTCGGCGGGTATTTTTATGCGCACCGCTTGTCGCGATTGCCAATGCGGCGGCAGGTGACGGTTCATCTGGGGCTATTCGCGCTGGCCGCGCTGACCCTGCCAATTACTCTTGCCAATCTGGCCCCGGCCGCGCCTGGCAACGAGGTGTGGTGGGTGCCGCTATTGTTCGCATTTAGCATCGGCCCGGTGTTCTTCGCAGTTTCGGCCCAGGCACCCTTGATGCAGCGCTGGTTTGCCGCACATCCTGGCGCGGGCCAGCCGTGGGCACTGTACGCCGCATCGAATCTAGGCAGTTTTGGCGGATTGATCGCTTATCCGCTACTTGTCGAACCTTGGCTCACACTCCGCCAGCAAGCTTGGTTATGGAGCACTGGCTATTTATTGCTGCTTTTCTTGATCGCTTTGTGCGCATGGGTGCGCTGGTCCTTCGTCGAATCGCACGGTAATATAATACCGCAAGAAACGAAAACTCTCGCAATTCCGCGCCGCCGGGCTGCACTTTGGGTCGCTCTCGCTGCGGTGCCTTCGGGCTTGATGTTGTCAACCACAACGCACCTGACCACCGATATCTTCGCGATGCCGCTGCTGTGGGTGGTCCCGCTGGGGGCTTATTTGCTCAGCTTCATCTTCGCCTTTGCTGATCGGCGCGGACCGGCGCGGGTAATTTCGGCGCTGGCTTGGGTGGGGATCCTCTCGGTCGGCGGGATGGCCATGGTTTCCTATGGCTGGATGGGCTTGGTGCCGCTGGTATGCAGCGTATTGCTGCTGTTCCTAATCTGCACCGCGCTCCACACCCGGCTGTATGATCTGCGCCCCAGCGCCGATCAGCTCACGTCGTTCTATTTAGCAATATCGGCCGGCGGCGCGCTGGGCGGGGTGTTTACCGCGCTGATTGCCCCAGCCGCGTTCGATTGGGTCTGGGAATATCCTCTGTTGATGCTCGCGGCAGCAGCGCTGTTGCCACGCGGCGCTTTGCCCGATTGGCGCCACGGCGCGGGACTTGATCCAAGCTTGCGCTGGGCCGCGCTGGGCGGATTGCTGCTGGCTGGCGGGGTGCTTGCTTGGCAGCTTTACGAGGCCAACCTCTATGTCGACTCGCGCCCGCTACGTTGGCCGCTGGCCGCGGCAGCGACGGTAATCGGGCTCGCGCTGGTGCCGTGGCGGGCGGCGGTGCTGGCGCTGCTGCTGGCGATTATGCTGGCACAGGGCGGCTATGACACAATGGTCGATTCGCGCGCCGGGCTGCGCACCCGCAGCTATTTCGGCGTCTATACCGTGCGCACCTATCCCAAAGACCATCTGCGCACGATGCTCCACGGTACCACCTTGCACGGCGAACAATCGACCGACCCAATGCGCCGCCGCATCCCGCTGGCGTACTACGGGCCGCAATCTGGCGCGGCGATTGTGTTTGGCAGTGCCCGCGCTCTGCTCGGACCGCGCGCGCGCGTCGGCGTACTCGGGCTGGGGACCGGAACGCTGGCCTGTTTCGCGCAAGGCGACCAGCCTTGGACCATTTTTGAGATCGATCCGGCGGTGTTGAAGCTTTCACGCAACGGCACTTTCACGTATCTGTCGCTGTGCGCGCCGCAGGCCAGGGTGGCACTGGGCGATGCCCGGCTTGAATTGGCCAAGACCCCGCGCGGCAGCTTTGACCTGCTGGCGATCGATGCGTTCTCGTCGGATTCGGTGCCGATGCACTTGTTCACCCACGAAGCTTTCGGGGTCTATCTCGATGCGCTCAGTCCCCACGGCGTGATGATGGTCCACATATCGAACAATTTCATCGATCTCGAACCCGCACTCGCCGCCGAGCTTAAGGCGCGCGGACTGGCGGCGGCGCTGCGTGATGACAACCCGCAGCGCGACACCGATTATTGGGCGACCAGCTGGGTCGCGGTCAGCCGCGATCCCGCGCAGATTGCGCGGATCAAAGCGCTCGATCCCGATTCGCCGTGGCGCGCACTCGGCCCGCCCGCGCCCTCGGTCTGGCGCGATGACTATGCCTCGTTCCTGCCCTATGTAACCTGGCACAACTTTTTGGGAATGCGCTGATGATCCACCGGCCTGACACCACCATTATCGCGATCCACGGCAAAGCGCCGCGCATCCA